>VFZW01000062.1 GCA_016871055.1 Acidobacteriota bacterium | reverse complement strand
AGAACATCAAGAATACTCTGGACGACATTAACAACAACAAGTTGCCGTTCGTGCAGGGGCCGAGCACCTGTGCGATCAATTACCCGCAGTAACTTCCAACCAACGAGACCAAGAAGCCGGGGTGATCACCCCGGCTTCTTGGTGTTTCTACGAATGCCGAATCACCAGCACATCGCCATCCTTAACGATGTACTCCTTACCTTCCAGCCGCAGCAGACCCTTATCCCTAAGCGCCCCATATCCGTTGTGATCGACCAGCAGTTGCCAGTTCACCACTTCCGCCCGGATAAACTTTTTCTCGAAATCGCTGTGGATCGCGCCCGCGGCAACGGGCGCCTTGCTATTGATCGGCACGGTCCACGCACGGCATTCAGTGTCCCCGGCCGTTAGGAAACTCATCAGTCCGAGCAGCGAGTAAGTCGCCGTAATGATGCGGTGAAGGCCCGACTCCACGATGCCATAGTCCTTCATGAACTCCGCCGCCTCCTCGGGCCCGAGTTCGGCGAGTTCCGCTTCCACCTTGCCGCAGATGCCAGTGATCGCTGTGTTGCGGCTCTGGCCCAGCGGGCCTTTGCGAAACTCTCCTTCGACCTCGTGCAGACGCGAGGCGTCCGTATCGCCGACATTGAGCACGTAGAGCATCGGTTTCTGCGACAGGAACTGAAAGCCTCGGATACGCTTCTCTTCGTCCGCTGTGAATTCGAGATTGCGAATCGGCTGATCCGCTTCGAGCGCCTGCTTGCAGCGCGTGAGGATATCGAACTCGTGGTCCAGTTCAGGACTCTTCTGTTTCTTGCGATCTTTCTCCAATCGCTCCATGCGCTTTTCGATCACGACTAAGTCGGAGAGGATCAGTTCCACTTCGACGTCGGCGGCGTCGCGCAACGGATCGACCGATCCTTTTTCATGAGGCACGGTTTCGTCGGTGAACACGCGCAGCACGTGCGCGATGGAGTCCGCAACGCGCAACCCGGCTAAGTAGCTGGCGTTCGCCAGCGCCTCTTTTGAGATAGACGGAAAATCGAGATACTCAACGGTGGCATAAGTGACCTTCGGCGGTTCGAAAATCTTGGCGAGGGCGTCCAGACGGGGATCGGGGACCTTCGCGACGCCGACGCGAGCATCCATTTGACCCACGCGCGCCGGTTCGTGCACGCCCGTGAGAATCGTAAACAGAGAGGTCTTGCCCGTCATCGGGAGACCGAGAATCGCAGTTTTCATTTACAGGGGAACTTCCGTTAAGGTGAGAATTTCTTCGAGGATGCGCTCGGCCGCCAGGGCGGAGCGTTGTGCGCCGGCGCGCGAGGAGAGCGCGACGCGATGAGCGAAGACGGGGATAACAAGCGCCTTCACGTCGTCGGGAGTCACAAAGGTCCGGCCGTCGAGATAGGCCAGCGACTGCGCCGCGCGATAGAGCGCCTGCGCGCCGCGCGGGCTCACGCCGAGCGAGAACGATTCGTGATTGCGCGTGCGATCGACGATGGCGAGGATGTAGTCGACAATGGCGTCGTCGACGCGGACCGATTCGGCCTCGCGTTGCAGCGCAAGCACGTCGTCGGCGTGCAGGAGCGGGGCGGGCGCGGACCCGTTGGCAGTGCTGCGGCGGAGGATCTCGCGCTCGCTGGCGGAATCGGGATAACCAATCCGCAGGCGCATCAAGAAACGATCCAGCTGGGACTCGGGCAACGGATAGGTTCCGTGATGCTCCATCGGGTTCTGAGTCGCCAGAACCATGAAGGGCATCGCGAGCGGATGCGTAACGCCGTCGACCGATACCTGGCCCTCGTTCATCGCTTCCAGCAGCGCCGATTGCGTGCGCGGCGTGGCGCGGTTGATTTCATCGGCCAGCAGAAAATTCGTGAAGACCGGGCCGGACTTGAATTCGAAATCCTGAGAGTGCGCGTTGTAGACGCTCACGCCCGTTACATCGGCGGGCAGCATGTCGGCGGTGAATTGAAGGCGGTGAAAGCGGCAGTCCACCGCGCGCGCCAAGGCGTTGGCGAGCGTCGTCTTTCCGACGCCAGGCACGTCTTCGATCAGCAGGTGCCCTTTCGACAGCAGGCATGTCAGCGCAAGGCGGACGACTTCGCTCTTGCCGCGAAGCGCGTCTTCCAGGCGGGCCGTCAACGCGGGCAACCGCGCGGCGGCAACCGGCATCGCTGTCTCGCGCTCGGTCATTTCCCCTATCATAACAACGTGGGCAACGAATCGACGAATTTGCGGTGGCTGGAGCGGGCGGTGGAACTGGCGGCGGCGAACGCGGCTTCGGGCGCGGGCGGACCGTTCGGCGCGGTCATTGTGAGGGATGGGGCGATCATCGCCGAAGGCGCGAATTCGGTGGTGCGGACCGCCGATCCAACCGCGCACGCGGAGGTCGTTGCGATACGGAATGCGGCGTCGGCCCGCGGATCGCACGAACTTACCGGCTGTACGCTCTTCGCCAGTTGCGAGCCGTGCCCGATGTGCCTGGGCGCGATCTTGTGGGCGCGGATCGACCGTGTTTATTTCGCCGCGACGAAGAGCGACGCCGCGGCCGCCGGGTTTGATGATAGTCTGTTCTACGAACAATTTGGCAAGCCGGCTGGGGAGCGGATTGTGCCGATGTTACAGCAGTCCGTCGCGGATCGCGTCCGCCCGTTTCGAGAATGGCAATCATTTTCGGGGAAGGTAACTTACTAGGCATGGCCACGGCACTCGAGTTGAAGGCTCTAGTCAAGCAGTTCCCGACGGCGCGCGTTGTGGACGGTATTTCGCTCAACATACCGAAGGGCTGCTTTTATTCCCTGCTTGGTCCCTCTGGCTGCGGCAAGACAACTATTTTTCGGATGATCGCGGGCTTCTCCGAACCCGACGAAGGCGAGATCATTCTGAATGGGCGGCGGTTAAATGGACTTCGGCCTTATGAACGGCCCGTTACGACCGTCTTCCAAAGTTACGCTTTGTTTCCCCATTTGACCGCCTACGAGAATGTGGCGTTCGGATTGCGCCGGCGTGGTGAGACTAACTTCGACAAGAAAGTCAGAGACTCGCTGGCAATGGTTGGCCTTGCCGAAAAAGCGGAGCGCTTTCCGGCTAACTTATCCGGCGGCGAGAAGCAGCGGACGGCGCTGGCGCGGGCGCTGGTGCTCGAGCCGGAACTGCTGTTGCTCGACGAGCCGCTCTCGGCGCTCGATCCGGCGCTGCGGAAGCGCGTCCGCTTGGAGTTGAAGCAGATCCAGCAACGTATCGGAATCACGTTCGTGTTCATCACGCACGATCAGGAAGAGGCGCTGTCGTTGTCGGACCGGATCGCCGTGATGAATAAGGGCAAAATCGAACAGATCGGCACGCCGCGCGAAATCTACTTGCAGCCGGCCACGCGATTTGTCGCAGGCTTTCTTGGCGCCGTGAATTGGATCGGACCTGTCGGCGTGAGGCCGGAATGGACGCGCATCGGACGAACCGCGCCCGGCGATGTTGAGTCGGTGGCCGCGACCGTTGAGACGGCCGTGTTTCTAGGCGATTCGGTCCACGTTCATGCCAAGACGGCCGATGGAGCCGTGATCACCGCGCAGGTGCACGATTCGGCCGTTGATTACGAAAACGGTGAACAGGTTCGCCTGTGGTGGGATAAGTCGGACGAGCTGCGGGTTAGTCAATGAAACACCTGCGCGCGATGTTCTTAGCGCCTTCCGTGTTTTTTACGGTCGTGCTGTTTCTGATACCGCTGACAATCATCGTGAGCTACAGTCTGCGAACGCGTGGTGTGTATGGCGGCGTCGTCGATCCCTGGACGATCGAGAACTACGCGCGGCTGTTCGATCCCTTGTACGGCATGATTATGGTGCGGTCGGTGCTCATGTCGCTGGCTGCCACGGCGCTGTGCCTGCTGGCCGGATTCCCGACCGCGCTGTTTATCGTCCGCAACGAAAAGCACAAGAGTCTGCTGCTGAATCTGATCATGCTGCCGTTCTGGACCAGCTTTCTGGTCCGCACCTACGCATGGATGTTCCTGTTGCGCGATACCGGTCTAATCAACAGCGCACTAATGGCAATGGGGATCATCAAGGAGCCTCTCCCCCTCTTGTACAACGAGACGGCGGTGATTGTCGGGCTGGTGTACGGGTATCTGCCATTTGCCGTGTTGCCGATATTTAGCAACTTGGAGCGCTTGGATAAAGCGCTTCTCGAAGCGGCGGCCGACTTAGGCGCCAAGCCCTGGGAGGCGATGTTTCACGTTGTTCTGCCATTGTGCGCGCCAGGGTTGCGCGCGGCCGGCGTGCTGGTATTTATTCCCT
This sequence comes from Acidobacteriota bacterium, assembly GCA_016871055.1. Classification (GTDB taxonomy): domain Bacteria; phylum Acidobacteriota; class Terriglobia; order Bryobacterales; family Bryobacteraceae. The sequence goes on along the minus strand of VFZW01000062.1, from coordinate 18,400 downwards.
GCCTGGGCGCGTATCTTACGCCGGATCTCTTGGGCGGCGGCAAGAGCATCATGATCGGAAACTTGATTCAGAATCAGTTCACAACGGCGCGCGACTGGCCATTCGGATCGGCAATCTCCCTCGCGCTGATGGCCGGAGTAATGGCTCTGTTGATCGTTCTGATCCGCCGCGATGGCGAGGAGGCGCTATGAGGCCGCTTACCTGGTTCGCGGTTGGCATCTATGCCTTTCTCCATGTGCCCTTGCTGATTCTGTGCGCGTTCAGCTTCAACTCATCTCGCTTCACGATTTGGGAAGGATTTTCGCTCGAGTGGTACCGGCAGATGTTCACCGATGCGCAGCTTGGAGAGGCGGCGCGTAACAGTCTGCTGATCGCGGCGGCTTCGACCGTGCTGGCTACGGTGATAGGCACGCTGTGCTCGTATGGACTGTGGAAGAAACAGGCCAAGTGGCTGAGTGGATCACTGTATTTATCGTTGGTAACTCCGGAGATCATTTCCGGTATTTCCCTGCTGGCGTTTTTTCAATGGGCATTCCGTCACTGGCAGTTTCAGTTAGGCATGCACACGGTAATTCTCGCCCACGTCGCATTTTCGATTTCGTATGTCGTATTGGTCGTGATGGCGCGACTGCGCACCGCCGAGCCGGCGCTGGAGGAGGCGGCGCTGGATCTGGGCGCCAATGAGTGGCAGGCGTTTTGGCTGGTGACCCTGCCGATGTTGCGGCCCGGAATCATGGCCGCGGCGCTGCTGGCATTCACCGTGTCGTTCGACGACTATGTGATCACAAGCCTCGTCGCGGGCGTTGATTCCGAGACGCTCCCGATGGTTCTCTACGCCATGGCGCGGCGCGGTGCGAATCCGGTTGTCAGCGCGATATCCGCCCTGATCTTTGTCGGGTTTGGCGCGCTGATTCTCATTTCGGAAAGGCTGCAGAAGACATGATCACGCGCCGCGCGGCATTGTCGATTGCGCTGGTCACCGGATGTTCCCGTTCCAGCGCGAAGCGTCTGAACGTCTTCAATTGGTCTGCCTATGTCGCACCGGAGACCGTCCCGAATTTCGAGAAGCAGGCGGGCGCGAAGGTGCGGTATAGCATCTACGAGTCGAACGAAGAGATGCTGGCGCGCGTGTTCTCGGGTAACTCGGGTTGGGACGTGGTCTTCCCGACTCACTACATCGTTCCGCCGATGCGGGAGCAGCATTTACTAGCGGACTTAGACCACACTCGCTTGCCTAATCTGAAGAATCTCGATGCGCTCTTCAAGTCCCCCGTTTCCGATCCATCGCTAAGTCACTCGATGCCGTATATGTGGAATGCCACCGGCATTCTCTACAACACCAATCAAGGTCCGGCGCCCACGTCATGGGCCGATCTATGGGCTCCACATTGGAAGGGCCACCTGACCATGCTCGACGATCCCGCCGAGGTGTTCGCCGCGGCGCTTCGAAAGCTAGGCCACTCGCTCAATTCCCGCAATCCCGTCGAACTCTTGGCGGCGCAAAAAGAAGCGATTGCGCAGAAACAGTTACTTCGCGCCTACTTAAATACCGAGGTGCGCGATCAAGCCGTCGCCGGCGATGTGTTGATCGCGCAGTTATGGTCGACAACGGCGCAGCAGGCAATCGACGCGGCCAAACATTTAGCGTTCGTGTATCCGAAGGAAGGCTTTCCGCTCAGCCTCGATTGCGCGGTGATTCTCCGCGAGAGTCCGCGCCAGGAAATCGCGCACGAATTTCTGAATTACCTGCTGGAAGCCGGCGTTAGCGCCCGTATTGCCGAGACCATGCGCACCGCCACCGCCAACGCCGCTGCGCGGCCACTGTTGACGCAGGCGACGCAATCGAACGCGACGCTCTACCCTTCGCCCGAGACTCTGGCCAACGCCGAGTGGTTCGCAACGATTACGCCGGACGCTCAGCGGCTGCGCGACCGGCTCTGGACCGAAATCAAGTCCGCCTGACTTATTCCCGCAGGAACCGCGCCGATTCTTCGGGAGGAGTCGGGTTGATGAAAAAGCCTGTGCCCCACTCGAAACCCGCCACGCGCGTGAGTTTCGGAATAATTTCCACGTGCCAGTGATAGTGCGCGGAAAAAGACTCCTGCGCCGGCGCGGTGTGAATGATCAAGTTATACGCGGGATGTTCCAGAACCTTGTCCATCTTGCGGAGCACGGTCTTGAGCATCCACGCCAAGTTATACACTTCGCGCTCCTGAATCGCCTCAAAGTGCGATTCGTGCCTTTGCGGTAGGATCCATGTTTCAAATGGAAAACGCGCGGCGAACGGACACAGCGTCAGGAACTCCTCGGTGCGGATAACGACGCGTTCATCGTCGCGCGCTTCCTGCCGCAAAATGTCGCAGTAAACGCAGCGTTCCTTGAATTCGTAATACTTGCGCGCGCCGTCGAGTTCTTCCTGCACGCGCTTCGGCACAATCGGTAGCGCGATGATCTGCGAATGCGGATGTTCAAGCGACGCCCCGGCGCCTTCGCCATGATTCTTAAATAGCATCATGTACCGCAGCCGCCGGTCTTTTTTCAGATCGACAACGCGGTCACGAAACGCCCAGATGACTTCGGCGACCTTCGCTTCGTCCATCGTCGCCAGCGTCGCAGCGTGTTCCGGCGATTCAATCACAACCTCGTGTGCGCCGATGCCGTTCATTCGATCATACAGGCCCTCGCCTTGTCGGTCGAGATCGCCTTCCACGCGCAACGCCGGAAACTTGTTCGGCACGACGCGGGTGCTCCAACGCGCGTCGCCTCGCAGCGATTCGTTCGAATACGCAAGCACTTCGGGCGGCGTCTTGTCTTCGTGGCCTGGGCAGAAAGGACAAAAGCGGCCCTTTTCGATGCGCACCGTTTCGGCGGCGAAGTCGGAGGGCCGCCGCGCCCGGTCGGTTGAGATGATGACCCAACGGCCGGTGATTGGGTCTTTGCGGAGGTCGGGCATGAACTCCCTATTATAGGATCTCGGGCCGCAGCAACGGATGGAAGACGTCGCGGTGATGCTCGATTGTCACGGTGCCGCCAACAACAACGGTGATGACGTCGAACCGGACGCTCATTGTCAAGGCCTCCGCGCGGCGCACCCAGTCGATCGAGCCTCGGCCGATGTTGCGTTCCTTCTCGTAACCAAACGCGCGAAGCGGATGGCTGATCTCGGCCGAACTGCGCGTCTTGACTTCCGCGACCACCAACGTATTCCCCTCTTCAACCGCGACGAGATCGATCTCGACGCGCCGAGCCGGATGGCGAAAGTTGCGGGCGACCACCCGCCAGCCGAGTTCGCGTTCGACAAAGCGGTGGGCAAGGTCTTCGCCGCGCCGCGCGAGGATCATGTGTTCGGGCTGCTTCCGGTGCCGGCGGGCGGCGTCGCGGAGGCGGTCGAGGATCGAAAAAATTCGATGGCGCAGAACTCTCCGAAGACTCACAGTAAGCTAGTGGCTGCGCCGCGACGATTTTCTCAAGAAAATGCGTGGCCCGAGTGAATCCGAGGCCCTGGCTCCTGTTGCGCCAGGATCCGGGCCTCGTGATCCAACATCTCTTCCCACCGCGCGTCGGCGTGCGCGTCGATCTTGCGCGCGAGCCGCAAAAACGTCGTAAAGTGCCCGAGTTCGCTGGAGTGCAGGCGCGCATAGAACCCCGCCAACTCCGCATCCGTATCCGCGGCCGCTGCCGCCAAACACGAGAACCGCTCGCAACTCCGCGCTTCGATCAACGCCGAGACCAGCAGCCGGTCAACCGCTTCCCCGGCGGTGCCCTTGCGCACCAATAAATGGAGTGCGGTAGCGTACGGGTTCCTGTGCATGCGGTTGAGTTTGCCGCCGCGTCGGAGCAGAATCCGCGTCACCTGCGCCAGATGCACGGCTTCATCGCGCGCAACGCCCGTCATCGTTTCCACCCAGCCAGGGACCCAATTGCCCGGCCAGCGGGTTAGCAGTTCCAGCGCATTGGTGGCCGCTTTCTTTTCCAGAAGTGCGTGGTCCATCAACAGCGCGATCGGGTCGGCCAACGTCGCTCGCCCCCATTCTGGCGGCGTGCTCGACTTCAGCGGAAGTTCACTCATTTCGGTTGACCCGCCGGGAATTTAACGTTAACTCGCAACCATGCTTCGAGGTGCTTGTACTTAAATTCGCCTCGATCGTACAGCAAGGAAATAAAGGCAAATGCTTCGTCGGCATCGGCGCGCAGTTCCGCTCCATTGATCCGCAGGAATGTGTACACGGCCGCGAACGCCGTACGCTTGTTGCCGTCGAAGGACGGATGGTTCTGCGCAAGGCTCTCCCAAAGCGCCGCACACTCTTCAATGAGGTCCGCGTAGTAACCCGACTGGGGCCGGAAGAGAGCCGACTGTAGTAGACCCAAATCACGAACGCCATGCGAGCCGCCGTAGCGCTCGATCTGGTCCCAGTGAATGGCAAGCAGGTCCTGTGCGGTAACATACCGCCTCATTTTGCGAGCTTGCGGTAGAGCTCCGCATAGCGCTCATGGCTCGTCATATACGCCGCGATTACATCCTCGCGCGGTTGAGGGGAGTTGTGCTTGGCGACAAGATCGGCTAGCGCCTCATCGACAAGTTCTTCGATCTGCCGGCCTTCCGCCCGTGCAAGCTCATTGACTGCGGCCAATACATTCTCTTCGACGCGTGTGGCAAGTTCGATTCTCATTGCAAACTCCAACTCCAGTATCGCCTATCCCTCACTGCGCCTTCACCACTTCCAAAAACGCCCGCGCTGCATGCGACAGCGCGCGCTTGGCCGGATACACAAGATGAATCTTCCGATCCACTGACAACTCCTCGATCCGCACCTCACGCAGCAGCCCGCCCTCCACTTCCTGCTCCACGCAAAGCCGTGGAAGAAACGCCACTCCCTCGTTGCGCTGCACCATTCTGCGGATCGTTTCGACAGTCGGCATTTCGACATCCATGTTGAGCGCCACGCGATGCCGCTGGAATTCGCGCAGCACGATCTCACGATACGGCGACAAAACATTATGCGCCACAAATGTTTCCATACCGAGTTCGGTGATCGACACCGATTCGCGCCCCGCGAAGCGGTGCTCCTGGCTGACGACGAAGGCCAGGTGATCGGTGTAGATCACTTGGCCGAGCAACCGCTCGTCCTGCGGATCGAAACTGATCACACCGAGTTCCAGTTCACCGTCGATCAACTGCTGCGGAATCTTGCTCGACAAGCTGCGGCGCACGCGGACTTTCACCTTCGGATAAAGACGGCGGTAGTTGACGATGTGCTGCAACAGGTAGAGCGAGGTCGACTCATTCGCGCCGACGCTCAGTACCCCCGAGGCGTTGTCGCGCATCTCCGCCAGCGCGTTCGAAAGCTCGGCGGCAAGGTTCTCGAACCGGCGCGAGAAGTCGAAAACGATCTTGCCGGCGTCGGTCAGCAGTAGCTCTTTGCCGGAGCGATCGATCAGGCGCTCGCCGAGTTCCGTCTCCAGCCGCTGCACCGCGAGCGACACCGCCGGCTGCGTCCGCAACAGTTTTTCCGCCGCGCGAGAGAAGCTCTTCTCGGTCGCCACGCTTTGAAAGACCTTAAGGGTGTGCAATTCCATAAATTTCCCTTATGCTATTATCTCACGTTATCCGTTCGGCCAATTGAATAAATTTGCTAAATCAATAGTGCGGCCCCATAATGGGTTCTACAAGCGGCCTACCAGCCGTTTCGAGAACCGAATCGCAAAGGCAAACACCATGAGTCAGCGCGTATACATCTTCGACACCACATTGCGTGATGGCGAACAGTCTCCGGGCTGTTCGATGACCGTACCCGAGAAGTTGCGGGTCGGCGCCAAGCTCGTCGACCTGGGCGTCGACATTCTGGAAGCGGGGTTCCCGATCGCCTCGCACGGCGACTTCGAAGCCGTCCAAGCGGTCAGCAAGGAGTTCCCCTGGGTGCAGGTTGCCGCGCTGGCGCGGTGCACCAAGCTCGATATCGAACGAGCCGCCGAGGCGCTGCAACACGCCAAGCGCCCGCGCATTCACACCTTCATGGCGACTAGCGATATTCACTTGAAATATAAGTTCAAGAAGTCGCGCGAGCAGGTGCTGGAAGATATCGTCAATTCCATCCGCTTGGCGCGGCAGTTATGCGACGACGTAGAATTTTCGGCGGAAGACGCCTCGCGTACCGATGCCGACTACCTGGAATTAGTCTCTCGCGAAGCCGTCGCCGCCGGTGCGCGCACGATTAACCTGCCCGACACGGTCGGTTACTCCGTTCCCGCCGAGTATGGCGCGTTGATCGGCCGCATCGTCCAGTCTTTGGGCGACACCGCCATCGTTTCGGTGCATTGCCATGACGACCTTGGCCTCGCCGTCGCCAACTCGCTTGCTGCCGTCGAAGCCGGCGCGCGACAGATCGAATGCACGATCAACGGCATCGGTGAACGCGCGGGCAACTGCTCGCTCGAAGAGATCGTGATGATCTTCAAGACGCGCCCGGATAAGATTCCATACACGACGGGCATTCGTACCGAACATTTGTACGCCGCCAGTCAGGTGCTTACTTCGTGCATAACCTTTGGCCCGCAGCCGAATAAAGCGATCGTCGGTGAAAATGCCTTCGCGCACGAAGCTGGAATTCATCAGGACGGCTATCTCAAGGAAAAATCGACTTACGAGATCATCGATCCGAAATCTGTCGGCGTTCCCGAAGGCCGTCTGGTTCTCGGCAAGCACTCCGGCCGCCACGCATTGAAACAGCGGTGCTCGGATCTCGGATACGCCGATCTTTCGAAAGAAGAACTCGATCACGTTTATCAGGGTTTCACCGCGCTCGCCGATCGCGTAAAGGGCGTGCGCAACGACTCGATCGCCGAACTGTGCCGCGACGCGACCGCGGCCCGTCAAACGGCTTAACTTACTCAAGGAATTCATGCAACTCAACGTACTTACGCTGCCTGGTGATGGCATCGGAACGGAAGTTACCCGCGAAGCCGTCAAGGTTCTTGAAGAGGTGGTCTCTAAGTTTGGCCACGGACTGAAGCTGTCGGAAGGGCTGCTCGGCGGCATCGCGATTCATAAGACCGGCGGGCCATTCCCGGATGAAACCGCGCGTTTGGCGCTGGACGCCGATGCGACGCTGATGGGCGCCGTCGGGTTGCCGGAGTTCGACAACGTGCCGCCGGAAAAGCGTCCGGAAAAAGGGTTACTGGGGATTCGCAAAGTCCTCGGCGTGTACGCCAATCTGCGGCCAGTCAAAGCCTATCCGGCTTTGATCGAATCGTCGCCGCTGAAGAATCACATCGTCGAGGGCGTCGACATGATCATCGTGCGCGAACTGAACGGCGGAATTTATTACGGTCAGCCGCGCGGCATCCAAGGCTCAGGCGACGAAGAGCGCGGGACGAATACGATGACGTACACGCGCGCGGAAATCGCTCGCATTACCCGCATGGCATTCCACCTCGCGCGCAACCGTAAGAAGAAGGTGACAAGCGTCGACAAATCGAACGTGCTGGAAACCTCGCAGTTGTGGCGCAAGGTTGTCAACGAAGTCGCTCCAGAATTCCCGGACGTTGAGCTTGAGCACTTACTCGTCGACAACTGTGCGATGCAATTGATCCTTCGGCCCAAGCAGTTCGACGTTGTCGTGATGGAGAACATGTTTGGCGATATTCTGAGCGACGAAGGCGCCGTGTTGGCGGGATCGATCGGTATGTTGCCGAGCGCGTCGATCGGCGAGAAGAAGGCCAGCGGCGCGTGGGTCGGCCTGTACGAACCGGTACACGGTTCCGCGCCGGACATCGCCGGCCAGAACAAGGCCAATCCGCTTGGCGCGATCGGCTCGGTCGCCGCGATGCTCGAATACAGCTTCGGACTTGTCAACGAAGCAGCCGCCGTCAACCGCGCGGTCGAAGAGGTCCTCAACAGCGGCAACGTGACCGCCGACCTGAAACCCAAAAATACGCCCGCGACTTGCTCGCAGGTAGGAGACGCCGTCGCCAATGCCATCTAAGCCACGTACAATTATCGAAAAGGTGTGGGATAACCACATCGTCGCCGAGCGCGAAGGCGCGCCGAGCCTGCTGTTTATCGACCTTCACTTAGTACACGAAGTAACTTCGCCGCAGGCTTTCTCCGGCCTCCGCGCGCGCGGAATGAAGGTCCGCCGGCCCGATCTTACATTCGCCACCGTCGATCACTCGACGCCGACCACGCCGCGGTCCCTTCCCATCGTCGATCCCGTCGCCGCCACACAGGTCGCGCAACTCGAAAAGAACGCGCAAGAGTTCGGCATTCCCTATTTCGGTTTCCAGAACCGCATGCAGGGCATTGTGCACGTCATCGGGCCGGAAAATGGCCTGACGCAGCCCGGCATGACCGTGGTCTGCGGCGATAGCCACACTGCCACGCACGGGGCGTTCGGCGCGCTGGCTTTTGGTATCGGAACCAGCGAAGTTGAGATGGTTCTCGCTTCGCAGTGTTTGTTGCAGCGCAAGTCTAAGACCTATGAAGTGCGGGTAACTGGCTCGCTGAAAAATGGCGTAACGGCAAAGGATATTATTCTCGCGCTGTGTGCCAGGATCGGCATCGGCGGCGGCACCGGCTGTGTTTTCGAATACACCGGATCGGCCATTCGCGCGCTGTCGATGGAAGAACGCATGACGGTGTGTAACATGTCGATCGAAGCCGGCGCACGCGCGGGCTTGGTCGCTCCGGATGATGCGACGTTCCAATACCTGGCCGGCCGGAAATACGCGCCACAGGGCGCCGCATGGGACGAAGCGGTTGCGCGTTGGAAGCAACTGCCCACTGACGAAGGCGCGACCTACGATCACTCCATCACCATCGACGCCGATACTCTCGAACCGATGATCACCTTCGGCACCAATCCCGGCATGGGGATGTCGATTTCGGGCGCCGTCCCCGATCCCGCATCAATCGGCGATGCCACCGAACGCGATTCGCTGCGCAAGGCGCTGCAGTACATGGCGCTCGAACCCGGCAAGCCGCTCGCTGGCCAGAAGATCGACGTGGTCTTCATCGGTTCCTGCACGAACTCCCGCATGAGCGACCTGCGCGCCGCCGCCAGCGTGTTGAAGGGCCGTAAGGTCAACTCCGCGGTGCGTGTGATGGTTGTTCCCGGCTCGCAGGAGATCAAACGACAGGCCGAAGCCGAAGGGCTCGATCAAGTCTTCCGGGACTCCGGCGCCGAGTGGCGCGAGGCCGGCTGCAGCATGTGCATCGCCATGAACGGCGACCAACTCACGCCCGGCCAGTATAGCGTCTCGACCTCGAACCGCAACTTTGAAGGACGCCAGGGCAAGGGCGGAAGGACGTTCCTCGCCAGCCCGCTCACCGCCGCCGCTTCCGCCGTGACCGGTGTAGTTACCGACGTAAGGACCATGCTATGAAAATTCAATCGACCGTAACTTCGTTCTTAGTCGATAACATCGATACCGACCAGATTATCCCCGCTCGCTTTCTGAAAACGATCAGCAAGGACGGCCTCGGCGACCAGTTGTTCTACGATTGGCGCTACAACGCCGACGGTTCGCAGAAGCCCGAGTTCGTCCTGAACACCGAGAAGGCGAAAAAATCGCAGGTGCTCGTTTCCGGAGATAACTTCGGCTGCGGATCGTCGCGTGAACATGCCCCCTGGGCGCTGACGCAGTACGGCTTTCAGGCCATTATCTCGACCAGCTTCGCCGATATCTTCAAGCAGAACTCGCTGAAGAACCGCCTGCTGCCGGTCGTTTTTCCCAAGGACGCGCATCTGGCGCTGCTTAACGCGCTGAGCGCAAATCCGGATCTGCAGGTGACGATCGATGTCGAAGCGCAGACTCTAACTTGGCCCGGCGGGCCGTCGGTGTCTTTCCCGATCGACGCGTTCGCCAAGCACTGTCTGCTGGCCGGCGTCGACGAAATCGGCTACGTCCTGCAGCAGGAAGCGGCCATCGCGGCGTACGAAGCGCAGCGGTTCTCAACTCTGAATACTCTCGCGTAGCTGGGGCGCTGTACAATATCGACTGATGGACTGCACTGGAAAAAAGGTCGTTGTTCTGGTCGATCAGTTGTACCAGGAGATGGAAGTGTGGGTGCCGTTGTACCGCTTGCAGGAAGCCGGCGCGGAGGTTGTAACCGTCGGCGCCGAAGCGGGCAAATCGTATCCGAGCAAGCTTGGGTATCCGTGCGTCGCCAAGCTTTCCTACGAACAGGTCGATGCCAACGATTACGACGGCGTGATCGTCCCTGGCGGCTTCGCACCCGATCACATCCGACGCCACCCGAAGGCGAACCAACTCGTCGCCGACTTCAACGCGCAAGGCAAGCTGGTTGCGGCGATCTGTCACGGGCCATGGGTGTTGTGTTCGGCGCACGGGATGCTGAAAGGGCGAAATGCGACGTCGTTCTTCGCGATCAAAGACGACGTCGTCAACGCGGGCGCCAACTGGTCGGACGCGGAAGTGGTCGTCGATCGAAACCTGGTGACCGCGCGCAAGCCGGAAGATCTACCCGCGTTCAGCCAAGCCTGTATTCGGGTGCTCGGTTCACAGTAGAATCAGAAGTCTATGCTTCGAATATTGGCCGTTCTCACGATGTCGTTGTATGCGCAGAACGGCGCGACTCGCGACAACTGGCCGCATTACGGCGGGCAGACGAGCGCGTGGCGATATAGCGCGCTCGACCAAGTCAACGCCGCGAACGTTTCGAAACTCACCACGGCCTGGGTGTTCCAGTCGGGCGAGATCGACGGCGGCATGCAGGTGACGCCGATTGTCGTCGATGGCGTGATGTACGTGACCACGTCGAAGAACAACGTCTTCGCGCTCGACGCGGCGACGGGGCGCGAGTTGTGGAGTTATCATTACACGCTGCCGAAGGGATTCACGGTTTTTTATGGGCCGTGGAATCGCGGCGTGGCCGTCGCCGATGGCCGCGTTTTCATGGGCACGCTCGACAACAACCTGCTGGCGCTCGATGCCAAGAACGGGCGCGAGTTGTGGCGCGTGCAGAACGAAGATGTCAATCAGTGCGGCTGCAACATCACAGCGGCTCCCCTGGTTGTCAAGGGGAAGGTGATCACCGGCGTGACGGGTGGAGATTCAGCGCACCGCGGCTACATCAACGCATTTGACGCCAGGACGGGCCGCAATCTCTGGAAGTTTTGGACGATTCCCGGACCCGGTGAAAAGGGCCATGAAACGTGGTCTGGCGATAGTTGGAAACATGGCGGCGGATCGGCGTGGATGACGGGGTCCTACGACGCGGAGTTGGGTCTGACGTATTGGTCGGTCGGTAATCCAGCGGCCGACTTTTGGGGCGGCAATCGCAAGGGCGACAATCTGTACACCGATTCGGTAATCGCGTTGGACATCGATACGGGCAAGCTGAAGTGGTACTTCCAACAAGTGCCGCACGATGTGTGGGACTTCGATACGGCCTACGAAAACGTGTTGATCGATCTGCCCTTGAACGGGCGAACGCGCAAGCTTCTGTTGAACGTCAACAAGGGCGGGTTCACCTTCGTCGTCGATCGGACGAATGGAGAATTCATCGCCGGCTGGCCGCTGGTGAAGAACCTGAATTGGATCAGCGGCGTGAATGCGAAAGGCGAACTGCAAGGCCGCAACGAACCGGTGGTGGGGAAGAACAAGATCATATGTCCCTCGATCGGCGGCGGTCGAAGTTGGAATCAAGGCGCGTGGTCGCCGAAGACCTCGATGTTCTACACAACGGGCATCGAGTGGTGTGAAGACGTTGTCGCCGTGCCCGAGACCCCGAAGGAAGGGCAGGTCTACTTCGGAGGCACGTTTAAGCTCACGCGCAAACCGATGCAGGGCGAAGCGGGCGGCCATCTCGGCGCGTACGATCCGATTTCTGGCAAGCGGGCGTGGCTCTACGAATACAAGTACCCGCTGCTGGCGAGTGTGCTGGCTACGGCCGGCGATGTGATTTTCACTGGCGACGCCGAGGGCTTCTTCTTCGCGCTCGACGCGAAGACTGGCAACAAGCTGTGGAGCTTTCAGACCGGGTCGGGCCATCGCGGCGGACCGATCACGTATGCGGTGAATGGCAGGCAATACGTCGCCACGCCAAGTGGATGGGGATCGGCGCTCGCCGGTTTGCTGCCACAGATTTGGCCCGAGGCCGAACGCTTCCGCGCCGGCGCGGCGCTGTTTGTCTTCGCGCTGCCGGAGGGCAAATGAGATACGCGCTGCTCTTCGTGATGGCGTTGCCCGCGTTCCCGCAAGGCTCGGTCGCGCGCGGCGACAAGTTGTTCGCGCAGGGCTGCGCGGTTGGCTACTGTCATGGGTCGGGGGGAACCGCCGCCCGCGCGCAGCGGTTGCGCGGACGCACATTCGATCGCGAGTACCTGATCAAGGTCATTCGCGACGGACTGCCGAACACGGCGATGCCGGCGTGGGGCGATCGTTTGACCGATCCCGATATCGCCGCGCTAGCGGACTACATCCAGAGCCTGGCCAACGCATCGGCCGACGTTGCGGCGCCCGTGGTTGTTGATGCCGCCACGCCCGCCGCGCCGGATCTGGGGAGCGCCACGCCGCCCGAACACCAGCGCGGCCGCGAGTTGTTCTTCGATGCAACACGCGAGGCGCGCTGCGCGGCGTGCCATCGGCTGAATGGAATCGGCGCGGCTGTTGGGCCCGATCTGTTAAAGACCGGGGCGATCAAGATTTCCGACGGGCCGCGCGTGATCAAGTATGGCCGGCCACGCGCCGTGCGTACGGTGGTGCTGAAGGACGGCGATAAGTTCCCCGGAGTCGCCGTCGAGCGAAACGGCACGCGCTACTACGATCTTTCCGCGCTTCCTCCCGTGTTGCGGAGTTTGACCCAGGTCGATATCCAAGTCGTACAGCGGCAGACGACGTGGCGGCATCTTACGGCGACAAGATCGTATACGGTCGAAGACATGCAGGCGGTTTGGAATTACGTGTGCTGGGTGGCGGCGAAGCGCTAAATGCCGGAACCCTGCATTCAAGTCGAGGGCCTGCGCAAGAGCTATGCGGAGTTGGAGGCTGTGCGCGGCATCGACTTTGAAGTCGAGCAAGGCGAAGTGTTCGGGCTGCTTGGTCCGAACGGCGCGGGCAAGACAACGACCGTCGAAATCCTGGAAGGGTTGCGCGACCGGACCGCTGGCGATGTGCGAGTGCTTGGATTCGATCCGGCCTCGGACACGCATGCGTTGAAACAGCGGATCGGCGTGTGTTTGCAGGCGACCAACTTGCCGGAGAAAATCAAACTCGTCGAAGCCATGAAGCTGTTCGCGAGCTTCTACAATCGTACGGTCGATGCCGATCAACTGCTGCGGCGATTGCAGCTGACCGACAAGCGGAGCGCCTTCTACGGAACACTGTCGGGTGGGCAAAAACAGCGGCTTGCGATCGCGCTGGCGATGATCAACGATCCACAGCTGATCTTTCTCGATGAGCCGACGACGGGGCTCGATCCGCAGGTGCGATTGGAGATTCACGGCCTGATTCAGGAACTGCGCGACAACAACCGATCGATCGTTCTAACCACCCACTACATCGAGGAAGCCGAGCGGTTGTGCGACCGCGTGGCGATCGTCGACAAAGGGAAGATCATCGCCATCGGCCCGCCAAAACAATTGATCGCGGATACGTTTGGAGCGTCGAAGGTGGAAGTGACGCTCGCGGCGCCGCTTGGCGAAGGCATCGAGCCGCCGGCTGGCGTGCATTTGAACGGCGCGCGCGATCATCTGACGATGTCCGACGACAAGCCCGCGCGGGCGATTGTCGATATCGTGAAATGGATCGAACAGCAAGGACTGGAACTGGCCGACATTCACTTGAAGCGCCCGACGCTTGAAGATGTGTTTCTGGAATTGACCGGCAGGAGCTTGCGCGACTGAGTATGAATTCCTATCTCACCAACATACTCATCACGCTGCGGCTCATGGCCCGCGACCGGATGGCGATGTTCTTTGGCTATGTGTTCCCACTGATGTTCTTCTTCCTGTTCGCGCAGATGATGTCGGCGGGGCAGGGAGGCGATGTCGCCAAACAGGTTGTCGCCAACGTCCTGATCTTCGGCGTGTTGGGCAATGGGTTTTTCGGCGCGGGAATGCGGGCGGTGTCGGACCGCGAGAACAACATCTTGCGGCGCTTCAAGGTCGCTCCGACCAACGCCGCGCCGCTGCTAGTGAGCTGGCTGGTGACGGGTTGGATCAACTACATCCCGTCCGCGATCTTCCTGATCCTGATCGGACGCATCGGCTATCACATGCCGTGGCCCGAACGTCCGCTCGATCTCTTCCTGTTCCTGTCGCTGGCGGTGCTGGCGTTTCGCGCGATCGGACTGATCATCGCGTCGGTGGTCAACGGCATGCAGGAGAGTCAGATCCTCATTCAGTTGATGTATCTGCCGATGCTGTTCTTGAGCGGCGCGACGTTCCCGATTTCCGCGATGCCGAACTGGCTGCAGATCACGGCGCAGTTTATTCCATCGGCGCACCTGTTTACCGGGTTGCAGGGCATATTGCTGCGGCAGCAGAGTTTCCTGATGCAGTCGAAGGCCGTGATCGCGCTGCTGTTGACGCTGGCGCTGGGGCTGTTCATCAGCATCAAGCTGTTTCGTTGGGAGAAGGAACAGAAGGTCAAGGCGGCGGCGAAGTTGTGGGTGCTGGCTGCGCTGGCTCCCTTCATCGTGCTGGGTGTTTGGGAAGCGCAATCGAAAGAAAACCTGACGCAAGCGAAGATCCTGCAGCGCGCGCTGCGGCGCGGCCGGTCGGTCGTGATTCGCGATGTGCGCATCTTCACGGGCGACGCACGCGTGATCGAACGTGGCGGCGTGCTGGTCGAGAAGGGTAAGATCGCGCGAATATTCGAGGGCGATACGCCAGAGCCGAAAACGTTGAACGCCAATCCGGTGGAAGGCAGCGGGAAGACGCTGCTGCCGGGCTTTGCCGACACCGGCGTGTACCTGAGTTGGCCCGGCGGGATTCCGTCGCCGGAGTCCTACAGCAAAACCGAGAAGGCGCTGGAGCATTCGTTGAAGGCGTATCTGTTCAGCGGCGTGACGGCGGTGCGGAGCTTGGGTGATAGCGCGGCCGACCTGGCGCGGTTGCGCGGGCGCATTGAGTCGGGTGAGCTACTCGGGCCGGACCTGCTGTTCACCGGACCGACGTTCACGACGAAGGTGGCGTTGACCGAAGGACCGTTGCGCAACGTCCCGGAGGCGTTTCGTGAGCGCGTGGCGCAGAGTGTCTTGCGGATTCCCAACGATGCGGGCGAGGCCGAGCGCGCGGTGGCCGATTTGGCGGCGCAACACGCACACGCGATTCATGCCGATACGGTGCGGTTGACGCCCGAGATCGTCGCGGCGATCGAACGCGCGGCGAAGGCGAAGGGGTTGGCTGTTGTGCCATCGGTCGAAACGAACGCGCCCCCGGCGGCCGACATGTTGGATTCGACGATGGTGCAGCAAGTGGCGCCGAAGGGGATGATTGCGCGGACGAAACCGATCCTCGCCGCATTGGCGTCGAAGGAGCAGCCCGCGCCTTTGCCAACGAACATCACTTCGATCGCGACCCGATCGGGCCAATCGTTCCTCATTCACGGCCCGGCGATTCATCGCACGATGGCGCAGTTGGTGCGCTCGGGCATGACGCCGGCGAATGTTCTTCGCGCGGCGACACTGGGCGGAGCGGAAGCGTTGGGGCTCGCGGCGCGAACAGGCCGTATTCAGACCGGTTTCGACGCGAACCTGGTGTTGGTCGATGGCAATCCGCTGCAGGACATCACGGTGACGGAACGGATCTCGATGGTGATGCTGCGCGGCGAGCGATTGCTGCGCGGCGCGTTGTTTGAAGACGAGGACGAGGACAAATGAAACGCTGGGTCTTGATTGCCGCGCTGCTTTCGCTTATTGGTGCACTGGTGTCGCAGACCCTCTGGAAACGTTTTGTCGGCCAGCAGGCCGATGGGACGTATCTGTTGCCGACCGGGCAAGTGGTGCGGCCGATTGGCACGCATGTCGAAGTGAACGATCGTCCGCTGGGGATGACGTTGAGTCCCGACGGGCGACTCGCCGCGGTAGTCACGGCTTCGAACTTTGCGCCGCGCGCGCTGCACCTGATCGACATTGCCGGCGAGAAGCTGATCCAGTCGCTGCCGATCGCCGATAGCTTTACGGGCGTCGCGTTCAACAAGGCCGGCGACACGCTCTACATTGGCGGCGGATCGTCGCACGCGATCCTGGTTTTCAAAGGACCGCAGTGGAGAGAATCCGGGCGCATCGCGTTGCCCGACGCGGCGCCGAGCGGCATTGCGTTGAGCGACGATGACGCCTACCTCTATGCCGCTTGCAATTTGAAACATGTGGTGGCGCGGGTGCGGTTGGCCGATAACGCGGTGGAGTATTGGAACGCAGGCACGTATCCGTACACGGTCGCGCTGGCGCAGGGGAAACTCTTCGTTTCGAATTGGGGCGGCCGTCGCCCGCGCGCGGGTGATACAACCGACGGCGTGCATCCGGTTGTCGTCGACCCGCGAACCGGCATTCCCTCGACGGGAACGTTGACGGTGTTCGACGCGGCGGCGGGGACGCAGATCGCCGAGATCGATGTGGGCCTGCATCCGAGCGCGATGGCCACGCATGGCGGGAAGCTGTATGTCGCGAATGCGAATTCGGACACTGTATCGGTGGTCGATATAGCGAAGGCCACGCGGGAGCGGACGATCGCCGTGCCGCTGTATAGAAAAGCGCCGCTCGGGTCCGCGCCGAACGCGCTCGCGGTGCATCCGGCGGGGCATACACTGTTCGTGGCGAACGCCGCGAATAACGCGGTTGCGGTGGTCGACTTGAAGCGCGATGCGGTGCGTGGATTCCTTCCGGCCGGTTGGTATCCGACGGCCGTGGCGGTGACGCCGTCGCACCGGTTGTTGATCGCGAACGGCTACGGATTCGGATCGCTGGCGCCAGTAAAGGCCGGTGCGAAGGGCCGGAGTTACAAAGACCGCGCCGGTGTTGTGTCGATCGTCTCGCTCGATGAGGTTAACAACATTCAGAAGCACACCGAGCAGGTCCGGCGCGACAATCACGCGCCGGGCGCGGTGGCGGCGGTGAAGGGCCAGACGCCTCGGCCGATTGAACACGTCATTTACGTGATCAAGGAGAACCGCACCTACGATCAGATTTTCGGCGACGTGGCGGCGGGCAACGGTGACAAATCGCTCGCGATCTTCGGCGGCGATGTAACGCCGAATCATCATGCGTTGGCCGAGGAGTTCGTGCTGCTCGATAACTTCTACACGCCGGCCGATCAGTCGGCGTTGGGGCACCGCTGGTGCACGCAAGGTTACGCGAGCGACTGGGTGTTCAAGTACGGCAACGGGCGGAACGATCAGAACCCGATGTTGTTCGCGCCCACCGATTTCATCTGGGACAACGCGCGGCGGAACAACGTCGCGGTGCGGAGTTTCGGCGAGCGGGGATTGAACACCATCGAGCCGAAGACGGCGACTTGGACCGATATCTACAACGACTGGAAGAACGGGACGTCGAAGGTGTCGATCTCGCCGCGCGCGGTGATCGTCGGCTTGCGCGACATCTACTCCAAGCGCGTTCCGGCGTATGAGTTGCGTGTGCCGGATCAAGTGCGCGTCGACCGGTTTCTCGAGGAGTTTCATGCGGCGGAAAAGGCCGGCGCCGTGCCGAAGCTGATGGTGTTGCTGTTGTCGCAGGATCACACGGCGGGGACGAGTCCTGGGTATCCGACGCCGCGTGCGATGGTGGCCGATAACGACCTGGCGCTGGGGCGCCTGGTGGAGGCGGTGTCGAAGTCGTCAATCTGGCCGAAGACGGCGGTGTTCGTGGTCGAGGACGATGCGCAGGATGGCGTCGATCATGTCGACGGGCATCGGACGGTGGCGCTGGTAGTGAGTCCGTACACGCGCGGACGCAAGACCGACAGCACGTTCTACACGACGATCAACCTGTACCGGACGATTGAAGAGCTACTGCACCTGCCGCCGCAGAATCAGTTCGATGTGGCGGCGACGCCGATGTTCACGGTGTTCGGTCCGAAGGCGGATTCGACGGTGTATCGAGCGCGGCCGAACAAGGTGCCGCTCGATGAGATGAATCCGCCATTGAAGGACTTGAAGGGCAAGCAGGCGGACTTGGCCCGGGCGTCGATGAAAATGGACTTCGACGAGCCGGATGTAGCGCCGGAGAGTTTGCTGAACCAGGCGATCTGGCATTCGGTGAAGGGCCCGAATGTGCCGTATCCGGCGCGCTGATTGCTCTCGCGGGCGCTTTACGCTTTTAGTATCGCAGCGCCGGGTCTAATCCCCCCGCCTTTCAGGCGGGCTGCTTTCAGCCACGGTACTGCAAAATGGAAAGATGGCCGAGTACCGACGGAGCGCGCATGCGGTTTTTGATTTG
>VFZW01000061.1 GCA_016871055.1 Acidobacteriota bacterium | reverse complement strand
GCCGACGGGTACCGGACAAGGTAACGCTGGACGCGTACGCGGCCTCCCATCGGGCGGTAGCTGATCTGAAGGCAACCGGCGAGTTGCCGGAGCGATTGTTAGTCCGCAGCAGCAAGTACTTGAACAATTTGATCGAGCAAGATCATCGCAGGATCAAGCAGCGATTGCGGCCGATGCTGGGACTCAAGAGCTTTGAGTCGGCGACCATTGTGATCAGCGGTATCGAGCTGGCGGAGAAGATCAAGAAAGGGCAATTTAAATTTGACAAACTAGGCGGGGCAGGGGCCACGATGCCGGAGATCTGGCGAGCCGCGTTGGTTGCGTGATTGGGGTCGGGATCGATCGAGGCCTGCGGACCGAAACGGTATCAAACCAGTGTCAACCCAGATTTTGCACCAGAGCCCTGTCACCGATCTTTCATCAGGTCGACAAGTTTCTGAAGTTCTGGGAACGCCGGGGGCATCGCGATGCGCGCATCGCGGCGATACGGCAGGCCGAACGCTGGATGCTCGACCGCTGCCGCAATAGCGATGGACTGGGCGCCATTTATCCGGCGATGCAATATACGGTGATGGCGATGGAAGCGTTGGGGTATCCGGCCGATCACCCGGACTTCATCGAGGCCCGCGCGCAGTTCGACAAGCTAATCAAGGAGACCGAAACGAGCCTGTACTTCCAGCCGTGTTTCTCGCCCGTATGGGATACCGCCTATTCGGCGTTTTGCCTGGCCGAGTCGGGGAATCCTAACGAAGTCGCGCTGCGGCGATCGGCCGATTGGCTGATGGACAAAGAGATCCGCCGCCGGGGGACTGGTCGATCAAACGTCCGCACCTAGAGCCGTCCGGCTGGGCGTTTGAATTCAACAACGAGCACTATCCCGATATCGACGACACCGCGATGGTGCTGCTCGGTTTGGAGCATTGCCAGGCATCCGATCCCGCGCGGCAGCGCGCGGTGGAAGCGCGCGCGACGGCGTGGTTAAAAGGAATGCAGTCGCACGACGGCGGCTTTGCGGCCTTCGATGCCGATAACGATTGGGGCGTTTTGAACGCGATCCCGTTCAGCGATCACAATGCGATGCTCGATCCGACGTGCCCGGATATCACCGGCCGTGTGCTCGAAGCATTGTGCCGCCGCGGCGCCGACACAAGCGATCCGGCGATTCACAAAGCCGTGCAATATCTCGTAGACCGGCAGGAAAAAAACGGCAGCTGGTATGGCCGGTGGGGCGTGAACTACCTGTACGGCACGTTTCTGGCGTTGCGCGGGCTGCACGCCGCCGGGTTCGACGATCCGAATCCTTACCGCCGCGCCTCCGCTTGGGTGATCAGTGAACAGAATCCCGACGGCGGTTGGGGCGAGAGTTGCTTGAGTTACGTGACCGACGACTTTGTCGGCGCGGCATCGACACCGTCACAAACGGCCTGGGCGTTATTGACGCTTCATGTATCCGGACGCAAGGATTCCCCGCAAGCCGAGCGCGGACTTCGACACTTGCTGGACACACAAACGGCCGACTGGCAGTGGCCCGAAGAACTGGCAACCGGGACCGGTTTCCCGAACGTCTTCTACATGCGGTATACCATGTATCGGCACTACTTCCCGCTCTGGGTGTTAGGACTCTACGCACGATGACACGACGAACTCTGTTAGCTTCGACGGCCCTTTCCGCCACACGCGTTTTGGGCGCGAATGAAAAAGTGAATCTGACGCTGATCGGCCTAGGCGGACGCGGCCAGGATCACGCCCGCTTTTACAGCGAGGTCGGCGATGCGAATATCGCGGGCATCTGCGATGTGAATCAGGCGGCGCGCGAACGCGCCGTGGCGCTGGTGGAGAAGCTCACGGGCCGCAAGCCGAAGGAGTACTCCGACATGCGAAAGGTGTTCGACGATAGGTCGGTCGACGCGGTGTCGATGGCGACGCCGAACCACTGGCACGCGCTCGGGACGATCATGGCGTGTCAGGCGGGCAAGGATGTGTACTGCGAAAAGCCCGCGAGCCACAACCTTTTCGAAGGCAGGCAGATGATCGCGGCGGCGCGCAAGTACGGGCGGATGGTGCAGGTCGGATCGCAGAGCCGGTCGATCGCGCATAAGATCGAGGCGATGCGATTGCTGCGCGAGGGCGTGATCGGCAAAGTCTATTTGGCTAAGGGACTGTGCTACAAACGGCGGAAGTCGATCGGGCGCGTGCCGGACCTAGCCGCGGTTCCGGCGGGGATCGATTGGGACAAGTTCCTGGGCCCCGCACCGATGCGCGCGTTTAATCAAAACCGCTTCGCGTACAACTGGCACTGGTTCTGGGATACGGGCAACGGCGACATCGGCAATCAAGGCGTGCACGAAATGGACATCTGCCGGTGGGGACTCGGGCGAACCGATTTTCCGTCGTCGGTGTATTCGTTCGGCGGCAAGTTTGTCTATGACGACGATCAGGAGACGCCCAACACGCAGACGGCGATTTTCGATTACGGCGATGCGCAGATTGAGTTCGAGGTGCGCGGGTTGCTGACGCCGGAGGAGGGCCGGCTGCCTTTCCGCGGCGGCAATACGATTGGTAACATCTTCTTCGGGGCCGACGGGGTTCTCGTGATCGACCTGCAGGGTTTTCAAGTCTACAAAGGCGAGAATCACGAGAAGGTCATGGACGTGAAATACCAGGAGAAACGGGCCTGGGATAGCGCGCCGCATATGGCCAATTTCGTTGCGGCGGTGAAGTCGCGGAAGACCGCGGATCTTCACGCCGAGATCGAAATCGGGGCGTCGGCGGCGGCGATGTGCCACTACGCCAATGTCAGTTACCGGTTAGGGCGGAAGCTGAAGATCGATGCGAGAACGGGCCGTTTTGTGGGCGACAACGAGGCCACGCGGATGGAGACGCGCGACTACAGGAAGCCGTACGTTGTGCCCGCGGCTGTGTAGGAGGAGGCTCGATTAGAAGAAGATCCGAGCGCCGATCTGAAGCGTTCGAGCGGCTTGCGCGCTTGTGACCCGTCCGAAGTTGGGGTTCGTGAACTCCGCCACCGGGTTTCCGTAGGTGACTACGTTCAGGACGTTGTAGCCTTCCACGCGCAACTGGGCCATGTATCGCTCCTTGAAGGGGAAGTTGCGGAACACGGAGAAGTCCATGCGCTTTACGGCATCGCCGCGTAGGACGTTGCGGCCCGCGGTTCCAAACGTGAACGCGGGCGGGGCCGCGAAGGCTTCTCTGGCAAACCAGCGCGCCGGCGTCGATTTGTTGACGCGCCATTCGCCGACCACATTCGGCCGCATGGCGTTGCCGCCGGTATTTGAAATGTCGCCGGAGATGGTGACGTTCACTGGCTGGCCGGCGCGAAGGTCGGCAAGTCCGTTGACCTGCCAGTTACCGATGACGTAGTCGGCCACGCGGTTGTTGGTCCGCAACGCCTTGCCCTTTCCGAACGGCAGATCGTAGACCCAACTCATAACCAGGTTGTGAGGGACGTCGTAGCTCGACACGCTGCGGTCGCGGCGCATGTCGTATGGGTTCTGGATCGAATTGCCCTCGACACCGAAGAAACCCGATGAGCCGGCGTCGATCGCTTTCGACCAGGTGTACGCCGCCGTGAGCGCCACACCGTTCGACCACCGCCTCTCAAACGAAGTCTGCAAGCCGTGATAACTTGCCGTGCCCCAACTGCGATCGAACGAACTCGGCGGCGCGATCATATACGGGAACGGCGCGCGGTCCTGCCAGCGGCCCGGCCCGGGCGTTACCGCGCCGCCGTATCGCCCGCCAATTGTTGCGCGGCGCGTGCCGGAGCCGACATAGTTCACGCTCATCAAAACATTCCTGGTTACTTGATGTTGGAAGCCGCCGTTCCACTGCATGGAGTACGCGTTCTTCCAATTGGGATCACCCGAATACATGGTCTGCGCGAAAGGATTTGACACGGGGAGTGTCGCCGACGGCAGCGGATTGAAGGCGGAGACGCCCGGAGTAAGCTGCGCCGCCGTCGCGTAATTGAGTTGGGCCGCCGATTGCCAGCCGAGGGCCGGATATGTCCCGATGAAGTTGCGCGCGAGTTGCGTCACTCCGGAAAAGTTGTCGAAGAAAATTCCCGAAGACATTCGCAGGACGGTTTTCGAACCGAGGCGATACGCGAGGCCGAACCGAGGCGCGAAATTCAATTTCGTATCCTTCCACACCTTGCCGCCAGGGGCGACGATGACGTTGTCGGGGAGCCAGCCGGCTGGAGCTCCCGGCGGAGTTGGAATACAGCCGCCCTTCTGGTTTCCGGCGCCGCACGCGGGCGCCGGCGTTTGGAGAATGTACTTGCCACTGAGGTAGTCCATGTTGCCGGCGAAGTTGTTGTTTCGCTCCGGCGTGCCGGCGGTGGGGATGAAGGTGCGATCGTAACGCAAGCCCATGTTGATCGTCAGCCGGTTGGTGGCTTTCCACGAGTCCTGCGCGTAGAAGCCAATTGTCCCGCCCCACCAGGGCATGGTCTCAATGATGTCGCGGCGTGTGGCGCTGTCGGGGACGTTCAAAAGAAAAGATGCGAGGGGGCTGCCCGTGCTGCCGATACGCAGCGGATCCGCGGTGCCCTGATTCGCGAAACCGACATTGGTCACACCGTTCTCGTAATACCACTGCACGCGGTTGTATTCGGCCCCGAATTTCAACATGTGAGAGCCCTTCAGTTTTGAGTAGCTCGCCCGGTGATGCCAACTGTCTCCCGCGCGGCTAACGCTGAACTGCTCCGTGCTGTTGAAAAAGCCGGCCGGATTGAAGCCCGGGAAATAGGTGTTGCCGTCCTGATACGTCGTGAGGAGGTTCGCCGAGTACCCAACTTTGCTCGCGAAATCGGACGGCAGCGACTTGTACTTGTCCTTCGATCCGGTCCATTGAAAAACGCGCCCGAACTGATACTGGAAGACCGCGGTTGGCCCGAACGTGTGCACCCAATTGGTGGCGAGATTCAGCGCGCGTCCATTGGATTCACGGCCCTGCGAGGGCAGCGCGGCCGCACCTCGTCCGGGACTGTAGAAGCGGGAGTATCGCACCCAGACAGCGTCTTTGTCGTTGAAGCGATGATCGACGCGGCCGTTGATGCTGTGCTGCCAGTTCTGTACGCGC
This sequence comes from Acidobacteriota bacterium, assembly GCA_016871055.1. GTDB lineage: Bacteria > Acidobacteriota > Terriglobia > Bryobacterales > Bryobacteraceae. The sequence continues at coordinate 17,682 of VFZW01000061.1, read as the reverse complement.
GTGCGATTCCACGCGTTTTGATTGGCGATGCCGGTGGGCTCGAGTGGTGGAAGGACAGTTTGCGCGAAGTAGACCATGCCAGGGCTGAGGCGGCTGACCGGAATCTGATTGCCCGTGAAGGGAGTCCGTTCAAACGTGCCGCTGGGAAGGGCTCGAGTGGTGGAGGGGTCGTAGATCGGAAGCGCCCAGTCGCTTAGGTCGCCGCGAAGGTTCGCGGGCGTGGGTACGCGCAGAGTGCCATTGGACGGGCCGACGCTGTAGGAGCGCTGATAGCCGCCGAAGAAGAATGTCTTGTTCCTGCCGTCGTAGATTTTCGGAATGCGGACCGGCCCGCCCGCTGTCCCGCCGAACGTGTGTCCCTTGAATGGCGCGACCGATGCGAGGAACGTATTGCGCGCGTTGAAGGCGTCATTCTGTTCGATCGCGTAGACGTTGCCGTGCAGTTCGTTCGTGCCCGATTTCGTCGTCGTGTTGATGACGCCGCCCATGACGCCGCCGACTTCGGCGGAATCGTTGTGCGATTGTACTTTGAACTCTTCGATGGTTTCCATGATCGGATTCAACGCGAGGTTGCTGAAGAAGGTCGACTGATTGTTCACGCCGTCGAGCATGTACATGCTACTGCGATTGATCTGGCCGTTCACCGAGGGAATGCTCGACTGCCCCGTGCCGATTGCAGTGACGCCCGGCGTGAGGCGCATCATGTTCTGAATGCTGCGGCCGACGGGAAGGTCGACAACTTGCTGGCGTGTTAAGACGCTGCCGAGTTCAGCGGTGGCGCTTTGCAGTTGTGCGCCGACGGCCTCGACGGTGACCGAGTCCTGTACTTTGCCTACGGCGAGATGAAAGTCGAACACGGAGCGTTGATTCACAACGAGCGCGAACGGCTCCATGCGGCTGCTTGAAAAGCCTTGCATCGTAGCTTCGAGCGTGTAAGTGCCCGGCAGGATATTCAAGATGACGTAGACACCCAGTTCGTTCGCGGTGGTCCGCGTTTCGACTCCGGTTTGCGTGTTCTTTAGCAGCAGCGATGCTTGCGGAACAACGGCGCCCGACGCATCGGTGACGGTGCCGTTGATGGACGCGGTTGATACCTGCGCGAATAGGCTCGCGGCACTCAAGGCCAGAAAACACAGGGCATTCTTCATTCCAAATTCCTTTCGAGGCGAAAGCGGATCACTAGCGTCTATCACACGGGTAACTTTCGCGCAATCAGCGCGTGCACCTGATATTCGTGGACCAATCGCTCGCCGGCGGGAACGGCCCAAGGCAGCCATTCGTTCGATGCGAGCACGGCATAGGAGAGGTGTGGCAACTCGGGACGGGCGCCCTTGAGAGTGGCGATGAGATCGGCGGGGCCGTTGAAGTTAGCGACGTAGGGGAGCGCCAAGACGCATATTCCGCCGGGCATCAGAAGTGCATCGATTTGGCCGAGCAGCAGCCACGGTTCGGGTGTAACGTCGAGCAAGTTTAGCGCGGCGACAAGCGCCATCGATTCGGCGCGAAACGGCGGGTTGTGTGCATCGCAAACCAGCGCGGCTCCGTGTGCGGCCGCCATCATCGCGAAATGCTGGCGGATGTCGGCGAGAATCGTGAATTCACTGAAGCGGCTCCATATGGCCCCGTATCCGCCGGGGCCGCAGCCGAGTTCGAGCGCAGGGCCGTTGGGCGCTTGATTCCGCAAAAGGGCCTTTTCAATCCATGCGGGGATCTTCCGGTTGATGGCAAGACGCTTGGCTAGGCGCTTTGATGCCGCGCGCTCAGGAAAATGGCTGAGCACGTACTGATCGACGCAGTCCATCGATGCCTCAACTTGCGCCATGATTGGCACGCCGTCGATGATCGGATAAACGGCGCCACAGCCACGGCAGCGCAGGGAACGGCTCAGCGACCGGCGGCATACGGGGCAAACGAGTAGGCGCGCAAGCCGTGGGTCGAGGCTAGGCGCCACGCACCAGCCGTCCGCGAACTCGGATTGCTTCCGCTAGCGTGATCGTCTTTGTTCGGCCGGATGTGTCGCGGCCCTGTTTGACCCATCCTGCACCAGAGCCGCAGCAGCCGTAAGAGCGAGTTTGGCTGCCGGCGACAACGACCGGTCGGCCGTTGGCAAGTACGTCGGGCAGCGCCGTCACGATCACTCCTAGCGCTGGATGCGGGCACGCAGGGCAGCCGTGCGCATCGGTAGGGACATTAGTGACCGCGCCGACGGTGGCGACCAGCCGCCCGTCTACCATTACGGTAGTCGGCGGGACCGAACTAATTTGCCCCTCTCCGCCGCAGCCTTGAACGCGATCACCGACTTTGGCGACATAAAGGCCTTGGCTTGCGAGGTCACGATAAACCTGTTCCCGCTGCGTTAGCGAAAGCTGTGAGAGTTCGATAGCCATCGTGCTGCGGTCAGGATAACATGACGGCTGTTGCGATTCTAGACTCTTAGCCCGTATGTTTCGCTTCTTCCTTCCGTTGCTCCTGGCCGCGGTTTCCGCCGCCGCCCAATCCGCTCGCGCCGTTCGAAAGATCGCCGGTGAAGCCCATGAGGGGGATATGAATAAAGGTCAGCGAGGGCCGCGCGTGGCGATTCTGAATGGCAGCGGGCATGCGGCGGCGTCTGTGCCGATCGCGCTTCCGGGCAGGGTGGCAAATCGCCGCTGCCTTGAATCGGGAACGGTGCTGAGCATGGGATGGGTCCTGCGTGGGGAACTCGGTTGTGGCGAGGGTTGTACGAACGCGGGCGACAAACCAACCGCGGTGGCGCGGCTTGGCAATGTCGTTCCGAGCGACGCGTCGGGCGCGGCTGCGTTTGCTGTCCACCGCGACGGCACGGTAAGCGCGTGCTGGGGTGGGGAACAATCCCGTTCGGCATCGTCTGGGCGAAGGCGGCACCGGGGTAACCGGAAAGGCACAACCCACTCCGATTCCGTGAAATTGGAGCCGCCTTTGCGGCCGGGAACAACTCGTTCGCGGTCCTCGCGGACGGCTCGTTATGGATGTGGGGGCTCGGCGCTTCCTACGAATTAGTCGTAGTATTCCAGGCCGAGGTGCGTGATGAGGTCCTCGCCGCGCATCCAGCGGAGGGTGTTCTTGAGCTTCATCAATTGGATGAAGATGTCGTGCTCTGGGTAGAGGCCCGGGGCCGTCATCGGCGCTTTGAAGTAAAAGCTGAGCCACTCCTGAATGCCCTTCATGCCGGCGCGTTGCGCCAGGTCGAGGAAGAGCACGAGGTCAAGGACGATGGGCGCGGCTAGGATGGAGTCGCGACAGAGGAAGTCGATCTTGATCTGCATCGGATAGCCGAGCCAGCCGAAGATGTCGATATTGTCCCAGCCTTCTTTTTCGTCGCCGCGCGGCGGGTAGTAGTTGATCTTCACCGAGTGGTAGAGATCCTTGTACAACTGCGGATAGAGGTTGGGCTGCAGAATCTGATCGAGCACGCTGAGCTTGGTCTCTTCCTTGGTCTTGAACGAGCCTGGATCTTCGAGGACTTCACCGTCGCGGTTGCCGAGAATGTTTGTCGAGAACCATCCGGAGCAGCCCAGCATACGGGCCTTGAGACCGGGCGCGAGCAGCGTCTTCATGTAGGTCTGGCCTGTCTTGAAGTCCTTGCCGCAAACCGGGACGTTGTTATCGCGGGCCAAGCCAAGCAGAGCCGGGATGTCGTGCGTGAGATTCGGCGCGCCGTTGGCGAAGGGCACGCCGGCCTTTAGAGCGGCATAGGCGTAGACCTGGCTGGGCGCGATGTCGGGATCGTTCTTGGCGAGGCCTTTCTCAAAGGCCTGCAACGTCTGATGGACCCTCGCCGGTTTGTGGTGGACTTCGGTCGATCCGCACCAGATCACGACGAGACGGTCACAGCCGTTTGTCTTCTTAAACGTTGCCATGTCCTCCATGAGCGCTTCGGCCTTTTCGGCGAGCGAGCCCTTGGTTTTGACGTTCGGGCCGTCGATGCGCTTGACGTAGCGCTTGTCGAAGACGGCCTTCATTGGCTTGATTTTCCTAAGCGACGGCTTCACCTTTTCAAGCAGCGTGGGCTGGAGGACCTTGGCGTTGTCGGCCGATTCGTAGGCGTTGTCCTCGTAGATGTCCCAGCCGCCGAAGACGAGTTGGTTCAGGGAGGCGAGCGGCACGAAGTCCTGAATGCGCGGGGTGCGGTTGTCAGTGCGCTTGCCAAGGCGGATGGTGCCGAGCTGCGTGAGCGAGCCGACGGGCTCGCCGAGGCCCTTTTTTACAGCTTCGACGCCAGCCATGAATGTTGTGGAAACGGCGCCCATGCCGGGGGTAAGGATTCCGAGCTTCCCTTTTGCGGGAGCGATCTTGAGGCTCATCGTTCAAGGCTAGACGGCGCGGCCTCGCGAGGGCAAGGGAAATGGCGTTTGAACGATGTAGTAACACTTTTATAAAATGATATTGCATGTATTTGGAAAGACGTGTGGCCGTTCCCCTGCGCCGGGCCGTGCATTCGCGTCAGCCGGTGCTGGTGCAAGGACCGCGTGGGGCGGGGAAGACGGCACTTGCGCGGCACGAGTTTCCCGACCACGCCTATGTCACGCTCGACGATCCGGCGGTGCGGCGTGATCCTGCGGAAGCTCTTCGGCGGCTGCGGGGCCCGGCGATCATCGACGCCGTGCATCGCGCGCCAGGCGTAATCGATGGCGGCTCGGCGCATATCTATCTGAGTTCGTTGCGGCTGGCGGCGGATATTCCGACACTCGAACTCCATCCGCCGACGCGCGCGGAGAGGCAAAGACGCGCGGCATTGCCGCTGGAGACGATCGGGCGATTCGCACCGTCGGGCCGTCTGTCCGCCGGGGATCCCCCGCCATGGCCGTCGAATCGAGCGTTTTTGGATTTGGACTTGCCGGCGCTGATTCACGTACACGACCGCGCGCGGTTCGAGCGTTTTCTCGCGGTTGCCGAGGCGCGAAGCGGTGCGGTTCTCGATCAGCAAGCTCTGGCGCGCGAGGCGGCGGTGTCGCATCGGACGGTTGTGCGGTGGCTGGAGGTGTTGCGCGCCACATTTCAAATCGTGTTGCTTGAGCCGTATGGGGAATCGTTCGGCAGGCGCGTTGTGCGGCGGCCGAAGATGCACTTTCTGTCGGGTGTGGAGAGTTTCGAGAGTGAAGTTGTTTCGGAGATCTACCGCAACGCGCGGCACGCCGGGCTTGAAGCGGAGTTTTGTTATTGGCGCGATTCGAACGGATTGGAGGTGGCGCTTGTGGTGGATGGGATTCCGGTGGGGCTCGCTGCCGAGGGGAATCCGAAGGCTGAGGCCGCCGCGCTGCGTTGGGCGGAGTTGGCGGGACTCCCGCACGCGGCGATGATTACGCGCCGGCCCCCGCTGTTGGGCCGACGGGCCGGCAGGCTGCTGCGCTATGCGATAGGCCAGATCTAAGTTGTAGAGTAGGTAGCAGATGAAAGTGATGACCTTGGCTGCGCTGAGCGCGGCGGCCGCGCTGGCGCAACACAGCGACACCGTTCTCGTGAATCCGTTTCAAACACCCGACGACCGCGCGCGCGGCGCTGTGTTCTTTCGTTCGCAATGCGCGAGCTGTCATGGCGCCGATGCGACGGGGGGCGCGGGCGGTCCGAGTCTAGCGACCGGCACGTTCCGTCATGCGGCATCGGACGAAGGCTTGTTCAAGGTCATCACGAAGGGTGTTCCGGGAACGCCGATGCCTGGGTTTTCGATGAACGGGCGCGAGATTTGGCAGATCGTTGGATACTTGCGCTCGCTGAGCGCTTCCCGGATGGCGGAACAGGCTGCTGGCGATGCTGCGAAGGGACGGGCGATTGTCGGTGCGCAGAAGTGCACGGGCTGCCACTGGCTGCATGGCGGGGGATCGCCGCGCGGGTTGGATCTAAGCACGATCGGCGCGAGACTTTCGGTAGGCGAATTGAAACGCGCGCTGGTCGATCCCTCAGCCGAAGTGGCGCCGCAGTATTGGCTGTGGGAAGGAAAGTTGAAGAGCGGGGAAACGATCAAGGGTCACCGTCTGAACGAGGACACTTTCTCCATACAAATCATGGACGGCGCGGGAAAGTTGCGTGGCGTCGATAAGTCCACGTTGGCCGAACAAAAGCTGGAGAGGCGATCGGCCATGCCGTCATTCAAGGGCAGAATGAGCGAGGCGCAGATCAACGACGTTGTCGCGTACTTGGCCACTTTGAAGGGGGATGCGCGATGAGAGCCGTAACGCTGCTGTTTGCCGCCTGTTCGCTGTATGCGCAAGTGACCTATGACCGATTGCTGAAGGCGGCCGACGAACCGGGCAACTGGTTGACCTATCACGGGCAATATTCGAGCATCCATCACAGCAAGTTGGCGCAGATCACGCCGGCCAACGTGAAAGACCTGGAGCTGAAGTGGGTGGTGCAGGCGAAGTCGTTGGAGAAGCATGAGACGACGCCGATCGTCGTGGATGGCGTGATGTACATTACCGAAGCGCCAAACGTGGTTGTGGCGCTGGACGCGGCGACGGGCCGTGAGTTTTGGACCTACGAACATCCGTTGCCGGATGTGACTTACCCGTGCTGCGGACGCGTGAACCGCGGGTTGGCGATTCTCGGCAACACGTTGTATCTGGGCACGCACGACGCCAAGTTGATTGCAATCGACGCCTCCACCGGACAGAAGCGGTGGGAGACCGTCGTCACCGATTACAAGAAAGGCTACGCGCTGGCGCTCGCGCCGTTGATCGTGAAGGATAAGGTCATCGTGGGCACCGCCGGCGGCGAGTTGGGCATCCGCGGATTCCTCGCCGCCTATGACGCCAAGACGGGCAAGGAAGTGTGGCGCTTCAAGATCATCCCCGAGCCCGGCGAAAAGGGCAATGAAACCTGGGGCGGTGATTCGTGGAAGTACGGCGGTGGGTCGATTTGGTTGACCGGCTCGTACGATCCCGACACGAACTTGACCTACTGGGGCACGGGAAATCCGGGGCCGGATTGGAACCCCGCGAAGCGGCTTGGCGACAATCTGTACACTGATTCGGCGATCGCGCTCGACGCCGATACGGGGAAATTGAAGTGGCATTCCCAGTTCACACCGCACGATGAGTGGGATTGGGACTCGGTGCAGACGCCCGTGCTTGTGGATCACGAGTACAAAGGCAAAATGCGCAAGCTGCTGCTGTGGGCCAATCGCAACGGCTTCTATTACGTCTTCGATCGCGTGACGGGCCAGTTCCTTTCCGGCACGCCGTTTGTGAAGCAGAACTGGGCGGTGGGCCTTGACGAAATGGGGAGGCCGGTGAAGGCGCCGGGGCGCGGGCCGTCGGCGGCCGGCACGGTTACGTTTCCGGGCGTGCAAGGCGGGACGAACTGGTTCGCGCCGTCGTATAGCCCAGTGACGAAATTGTTCTATCTGAATACGTGGGACGACTACTCAAGCATCTTCTTCGCCTGGGACCAGGACTATGAACAGGGCAAATGGTACGCGGCGGGCGGTGTGAAGGCTGAAGTGCAGTCGGCGAGCCGCGATCGATTGAACCGGCGGAATCCTAGCGCGGGCTACGGCGCGACGAGAGCGCTCGATCCGGTGACCGGCAAGAAGATTTGGGAGTTTCGAACCGCCGAAGTCAGCGAGAGCGGGATTCTGACGACCGCCTCGAACGTCTTGTTCACCGGTAATCGGGAGGGGCACTTCATGGCACTTGACGCGACGAATGGAAAGCTGTTGTGGAGAAAGTATCTGAGCGGGATGGCGGCGTCATCACCAATTACGTTCCTGGTGAATGGGAAGCAGTATGTGACGGTGGCTATCGGGCAGGCGCTGTTTTGTTTTGGCCTTCGGGATTAGTGCGCGGCTTTGGGCTTGGCGTGAGCGTCGGCTTTTTCCCCGTGGGAATCGGGCTTCTTCTCGCCATGCCCGCCGGTGGTTTTAGCGGCGACATCATTGGCCCTGACCGCCTTCTTGGCACCCTCGGCATGTTCGACGATGATTGAGATGCGGCGGCTGGAGGGGTCGTCTGGGGCGTCTTTCTTGCGGAGATGCTGGGAAGCAAAGCCCCGGATCTGAACGACTTGATTTTCCCGGATTCCGTGGGCGTGCATGATCCGGCTGGTTGTGTTGGCACGATCAGCCGACAACTCCCAGTTACTGCATTCTCCGGCGAACTGCTTGGCGTCGGTGTGTCCTTCGATGAAGACTTTGTTGGGAAGCTGGCCGACTTCTTGCGCCAGTCTGCCGATGATCTCAGTAGCCTGCACGGTCGGCACGGGGCTGCCACTTTCAAAGAACGTTCCAGTGTCGGACTCAAGCAGTTCGATGCGAAGTCCTTCTCCGGTAACGACCATCACAATTTTGTCTTGCAGCTCTTTGAACTTCGAGGATTCTTTCAGCGACTGGGCGATCTTCTCCTTGAGTTTTTCCATGTCCTTCGCCGCTAGATCGATTGACTCGCCACCGGCCCCAGCCATGTCGGATCCGATTAGTTTTCCGTTGCCGGTGGGGTCCTGGAAGTAGCCGCCAATCGCTTTTTGCGTCTCCTGGCTGGCGCTCAACAGCCACAACACCATGAACAGCGCCATCACCGCGGTGACGAAATCGGCGTATGCCACTTTCCATGCGCCACCGTGATGGCCGCCGTGCCCGGAGACCTTCTTGATGACAATGATCGGCTGCTCTTTCGCGGCGCTCTCTTCAGCCATTACGCGCCGCCTCCCTTGACGGCCTTTTCCATTTCCTTGAAGGTGGGTCGATCATGGGCGGGGATGGAGCGGCGCGCGAATTCAACGGCCAAGATTGGCGCAGCCCCGCGAATGAATCCGATAAGGCCGACGCGCAGGAAATTGAAGTACTCTTTCTGCGCGCTGTTGGATTGGGCCATGCTGCCCGCGATCGGTCCGAAGAAGCCATAGCTCATCAGAATGCCGAGGAACGTGCCAACCAGGGACGCGGCGACGTGGTGGCCAATCTCTTCGGGTGGACCGCCGAGCGCGCCCATCGTGATCACGATACCGAGCACCGCCGCGACAATGCCGAGGCCGGGAAGCGCATCGGAAACGGTGGTGAGCGCGGTAACGGGAAGGCTCGCCTCGTGGTGGTGGATCTCCATATCCATCTCCATCATTTGGTCGATCTCGAAGTGACCGCCGCCGCCACTGATGCTCATTCGGAGCGTGTCGCAGACAAAGTGCACCGCGTGATGATCCTTGATGAACTTCGGGTATTTCGAGAAAAGCTGGCTCTTGTCCGGTTCTTCGACGTCGGCTTCCAACTTAACCAGTCCGTTCTTGCGGGCGTAGGTGAAGACGTCGTTGAGCATCTTCAGTTGTTCAAGGTAGAACGCCTTGCCGTACGGCGATCCTTTGAAAATACCCAGTGCACCCTTGAAAACTCCGATGATGACGGGAAGCGGATTGGCGATGAACAGCGTTCCCAGCGCGGCGCCAAGAATGATCATCAATTCATACGGTTGGATCAGGACCTGGAGGTTGCCGTGCGACAACAAATAGCCGCCCACCACGGAGCCGATGACGACGAGGATGCCGATGATAGCGAACATGGACACTATCCTCATCGGCTGGGGAGAGGAGGAATGAGAGTTAGAATCGCGAGAGCATCATTTGTGCGGCGCGCTGGCCCGCATCCTTCTTGGACGCGCCCTCGGCCCGCGTTATCAGTGTTTTGCCGATACGGACTTCAACCGTGAACGTCTTCGCGTGTTCGGGACCGCGTTCCCCGACGGTGACGTACTTCGGCTGCGGAAGGTTCTTGGCGAGGGCCTGTTCCTGAAGGGCGCTCTTGTAATCCGTGAGAGCAGCGGGGAAAGCCGTTTCCGTATCACCCGTCGTATCCGGGAGTACGAACTCGCGGACGAAACGGCGAGCGGGGTCCATGCCGCCATCAAGGTAGATCGCGGCAAGCAGGGCCTCGAGCGCGTTGGAGAGAATCGCGCGTTTGGCGCGGCCGCCGCTCATCTCCTCGCCTCTCCCCAGCAAAAGAGAATCGCCCAAGCCGATGCGCGCCGCCACCGAGTGCAGGTGCGACGCGCTAACGAGCCAGGACTTAAGTTTTGAGAGCTTGCCTTCGGGGTAGTCGGGGAAGCTCCCGTACAAAGCTTCGCTTACCAGGAAGCCGAGGATGGAATCGCCAAGAAATTCGAGTTGTTCGTTGTCGGAGTCCGTCGACTTCGGCGCTGGATCGGGCGAGGCTTTTCCCGCGGGGTGTGACTTGTGCGTCAACGCTCGCGCCAAAATCTCACTATCCTGAAAAACGTAGCCGAGCTGTTCGGACAGATCCTTCCAATCCGCGGCGGGGGACAAAGTGCTACTTGGCTCCCTTGGCCTTGACGGCCTTTTCCTTTTCCGATTTGGCGATCGCGACGATCTGAGCGTCGACGCCCGGCATGGCGATGACCTTGTCGAGAGCCGCGATGGCGTCGTCGAGCTTATTGGCGCTCATCATTGCCGCGGCGAGGCGGATGAAGGAGCCGTGGTTGCCGGGATCGTTTTCCGTCGAGGCTTTGAAGTTCGCGATGGCGTCGTTCCAATTCTTGCGGACGGTGGCGGCCATGCCCATGGCGAGGTGAGCTTCGCCAATGTAACTCTTCTTGGCACCTTCCCACTGCTCGTCCGTCAAATTGGGATTAAACTTCGGGGCGGCCTTAACGCCTTCGATGGCTTCCTTGGCAAGCTTGTCGGCGCGGCCGAGTTTCTCTTCCTTGTCGAAGTCGAACTCTTTGGTTACCGATACAAGCGAAGTAGCGATCATGATTTTGCAGTGCGAGGCGAAGGCGCTCTTGGGATCGGCCTCGGCGCAGCGCTCCCCTTGGATGACCGAGTTGGTGTAGTCCTTCTTATCGAAGTGGGCGCTGGTGATGATATAGAGCGCCAGCGGCTTGAACTGCGTATCGGCGAACTTCGTGATGAGTTCAGTGCCGGTCTTGATGCGGGCATCGTTGTCCGGGGCCTGGAACATCGCGTTGATGGCGTCGAGTTCCTTTTGCGATTTCGGTTGTGGGCCTTGCGCGAATAGCGATGCGGCGGCGAGGCTGGCGGCGAAAATCTTGATCATTCCTTCTCCTTGGATCTCTGCGTAATTTCTTTCAGACCGTTTTCGGCGGCCTTTTTCGCGGCGGGCGAGATGCCGGCCACGGCAAGCGCCGCCTTGTATTGTTCGACTGCTTTTTCGGGCTCGTTCCCGATCACCCAGAGGTGGCCCAGATTGACATGACTCAAGCTGCGAATCGCGCCGTCGGGACTTAGATCGAGCGCCTTTTCAAAAAGTTTCACGGCGAGTTCGGGATCCCGTTGCTGCACCGCGATCCGCGCGAGGCCGTAATAGGCCTTGGCATGGAGTGGTTTTTCGTCGGTCTCTTGCAGCGCACGCAAGAAGACCGGTTTCGATTCCGCCCATTTGCGCAGGCGGTAAAGATCTTCGGCGTCTTCAAGGGTCTTGAATACACCGGTTGGCTTGGGTTCGCGCGGCTCGGACTTGAAGGTGCGTACGGGGCGGGTCGAAACGAACTCGACGCTGGCAAGGCGCTTGTCTTCTTTCTTCAAGTCGATCGCGTCGATCATCTCCGGGTAGTAGAGGCGCATGGCGACCTCTTGTTTCTCGTAAACGCCGAGTGCCTCGTTGAAGTACGGCGCGAGGATGAAGCCTTCCTTGAGAGCCTGGTCGGCGAGTGCGGCGTTTTTGCGAATGCGCGCTTCAACGGCTTTGGCGAGGCAGGCGGTGGTGAGGAGTTGGAAGTCGTTCTTGTAATACTCCTCAAGAGCGGGCGCGGCGCCGGCGAGGTCGAGAAGCGGCTTCTTCTTTTCGAGATTGGCCTTGTACTTGAAAGAGAGCGGATCGAGCAGGTAGCGGATGTAGGCGTAGCGGAGGAAGTCAAGCTGTGGTTCGGGCGAGGGTGTCAGGACGATGTAGTAGTCGTCTTTATACTCGCGCGTCTGTACCTGATTGGGCGGGCCGAGCAGTTCGACGTAGATTTGGAATCGGCGGCCAATGTAGCCCGAGGTCGGATTGCGAAGGTAGGCGTTGACGTGGTTGATCGTCTTGACGAACTGTTCCTGATAACCAGCGAGGACTTTGTCGACATGGGGCTGGACTTGTTTCCAGACCGTCTCCATATCGGCTTCCGCGTGAAAAGCGACCATCAGCTTGTCGAAGCCTTCGAGCGGCACGACATCGGGCGGCATCTCGTGCGGTTGGAACTTGTACTTGAACGCCGGAGCGCCTTCGACCGAGAGAGCGAACGAGATAAAACGGGCGAGTTCAAGCTGTTTGCCCGTCTGGCGGCGTTTTTCGAGAAAGCTCTTTATTTCGGCGACCGAGGCGAGGTTTTTGCTCTTCAGATGATCGGTAACGGCTTTGCGCAGCGGGTGATTGTTGGCGGACTCGGCGTCCTGATCGTAGCCGGCGGCGTTCAGCGCGGCCATGACGGAAAACAGCGCGGAACTGGCGTCAAGCTGGCCAGTTTGGGCGTGAAGACACAGGGTGCCGGTGAGGCATGCGAGGAGAGCGCGGAGCACCGATTTCATTGTAGCTTAGCGCTGTATCAGTGGCCCTTGGTAAACGTAAACTCCACGCCGCCGATGAGGCCGCGACCAGGCATGGCAACGCCGATCAGTTCCTGGTAGCGAGTGGCGGACAAGTTGGTGAGTTGGACATAAGGGCGGACGGTGCCGCGGTTCCATGAGGCGAAGACGTCCCAAACCGCGTAGAGATTGCGGCCGAGGCGCTCGACCGCGCCGATGCGTGTCCTCGCGGCGAGGCCGTTGTTGAATGCCGCTTGCCACGTCGCCACGCCGGAGTGGCGCGGGTAGTTGAACACGTACTTCGATTGGCGGCCGGTGAGGACGGATTGGGCACCGTTGAGGGCGGTGTAACTGAGTTCGACGCGATGTTTGCGGGCGATTGCTGTCACCGCATTCGCTTCCACGCCGGTAAAGTTCAAACGCTGGAAATTCGTCGCGCGCCAGATGTCGGTTGGGTTTGCGCGGACGTAGTCGATCCCATCGCGCTCGCGGCGCTGGAAGATTGTCACGCCGCCGCGCCATGCGCCGGCCGCGTTCCAATCGAGGCCGCCTTCGTAGCTCCAGGCGCTTTCGGGACGGAGAAGAGGATTGCCGATGTTGCCGGGATCGCGGTAGTAAAGATCGGTATAGCTCGGCAACCGGAACGCGTGTGAGGCGCTGGCCCGGAGTTTCACGCGTTGATGCAGCCACGCGCCGGCGGCGACAGTGGGATTAAACTGCTGCTGGCCGTTGCGGTAGATCTCCTCGCGAGCGCCTACCGTAAACGAGAAGCGGTTCAGCGCGCGCATATCGTAGGACGCATAGACGGCCTTGCGCGCCCGCGAGTGAATGCCGAGGTTGTTGCTGTTGATCGAGTCATGCAGGAATTCGACGCCGTAGTGCAGACGGGCGTTGTGCGGGAGATCGTCACGGCGGCGGAGTTGCAGTTGATAGCTCTCGGCGATGTGGCGGTTGGTGAAGACCTGCGGGCGATCGCGATAGAGCACGAACAGATCGGTATGGCGGCGATAGGCGAACGCCGCCTCGGTTTTTTCACCGAAGCCCTGGCGCAGCGCGGCGAACCAGTTCTTGGTGCGTTCCCAGGAGTTGAAATTGCCGTAGAATTGCTCGGCGCCAAAGGGCCGATCGTTGTGCGCCATCGTGATGTCGGTGCGCTTCCAATTCGTTATCGACGCGACGGAGAGATTGCGGTAATCACGGTTCTTTGCGAAGCCGGTGGAGAAGTCCCGGGACATGGTCAACTGTTGCGCGAACGCGTTGCGGACGTAAGCGAGCGAGGCTCGCTGCTGCTGCTGGCCCCAGTTGCCGAGGCCCGTGCGCAGCCTGATTTCGCTTGTCTCCGGGGCCTTCGTGATGAAGTTCGCGACGCCGGCGGTGGCATCGGAGCCGTAGAGCGTGGAGCCGGAACCCTTCAGTATTTCAAGCTGGCCGAGCGCGTCGATCGGGATCGGCACGTCCATGTTTAGATTCGCCGATTGTACGCTATTCAGGCGCAGGCCGTTCCAGAGGATGAGGGATTGGCCGAAGCTGCCGCCGCGTATGGAAAGGCCGCTCTGAATCGCGCCGGCGGCGCGTTCACGGAGATCGACGGAGCTATCGAGGTTGAATAGATCGGAGATGGTTCCGGTGAGCGGCGCGAGTTCGCGCGCGGGCACGGCGCGGACGTTGCGTTCGGATTCTTCGAGAGGGATCGCGTCGAATGTGCCGGTCACAACGACGACTTGTTTCGGTGGGGTCTCGGCGAAGGCGCAGAGCGCGACCGCGAGGAATAAGCGAGACGACATGCTGTACCTCCCAATGTAGCGCGATAATCGACGAATGAGGTCGATTCTGATTTTCGCGCTGGCCGCGAGCGTGTACGCCGAGACGCTGGAAGACCGCTCGCTGCGGTATCTGATCGCGCTGCTCAAATTGGACACGTCGAACCCGCCGGGCAATGAAACGCGCGTGGCGCGGTACATCGAAAGCGAGTTCGCCAAGGAAGGCATTGCGAGCGAAGTGATCGGCGGCGATCCGAACCGTCTCAACGTGATCGCGCGATTGAAGGGCGATGGATCGAAACGGCCGCTCCTGATTATGGCGCACAGCGATGTGGTGCCGGCTGAGCCGAAGTTGTGGACGGTGCCGGCGTTCGAAGCATTGCGGCGCGATGGCTTTATTTACGGGCGCGGGGCTGTCGATACGAAGGCGCTGCTGGCGGCGGAGATGGCGGTGCTTGTGGAACTGAAGCAGCGCGGCACGAAGTTGAATCGCGACATTATTTTTCTGAGCGAGGCCGATGAGGAGGCGGGGTCGACCGAGATCCAGTGGTTGATTCGGAATGCTTGGAGCAAGATCGACGCCGAGTTCGCGTTGAACGAGGCGGGCGCGAGGATGTTGACCGACGTCGGTACCGACGTGTTTCAGATTCAGACCTCGGAGAAGGTGCCGACGCGCGTGATCCTTGTGGCGCGCGGGAGCGCCGGCCACGGTTCGTTGCCGCGCAAGGACAACGCCGTGGCCCATCTGTCGGACGCGATCTCGAAGTTGGTGAAGGCGTACATGCCGGTGCACTTGAACACAACGACGCGACGGTATTTCCGCGAGATGGCCAAGCTCGACGAGTACAAGTGGTTGGGGCCGTATCTGCCGAGAATGGAGAATTCGAAGACGCTGTTCGAGGCGGCCAATGAGTTGGGCGACAAAGATCCGGAACTGGATGCGCAGTTGCGAACGACCGTGTCTCCGACGATGCTGCGCGCGGGCATGAAGGTGAACGTGATTCCGAATCAAGCGGAGGCGCAAATCGACGTGCGGCGGCTGCCGGGCGAGACGAAAGAAGAGGTCTATGCGCGGTTTAAGAAGTTGATCAACGATCCGCTCGTCGACGTGCTGCCGGAGCCGGGGCAAGACATGCCGGCGACCGAGCCGAGTTCACTGACCACCGATTTGTACAAGGCGATGGAGCGCGTGTTCAATGCGACCGGCAAGAAGGTGGCGGTAATTCCGTACATGTCACGCGGAGCAACCGACGGGGCGTTCTTGCGCGCAAAGGGAATGGCGGTTTACGGCGTGCCCGTGTTCAAGCGCGACAACAAACCTGGCCGTGCGCATGGCAACGACGAACGCATCAAAGAGTCGACATTGCGGGAAGGGACGGCCTTGCTGCGGAAGGTCGTCGAGGAAATTGCAGCGGCGCGGTAAGCGGAGTTCCGTTAGAAACCCCACCGCCACAGATTCGCGCCCGCGGTGTAGCCAGCGCCCACGGCCGCGTAGAGCACGAGGTCGCCCTTCACCAGCCGACCGCTTTCCACCGCGTCGCAGGTGGCGAGCGGTAGCGTCGCGCCCGTAGTGTTGCCGAACTTGTCGATGTTGATGACAACCCGATCGAGGGGCATGTTGAGCGTTTTCGCGGTCGCTTCGATGATACGCAGGTTGGCTTGGTGCGGGATTAGCAGTTTCACATCTTTCGCCGTAAGTCCATTGCGCGCGAGAATCGTCGCCGACACCTCCGCCATTTTACGTACCGCGTATTTGAAGACCTGCTGGCCTTCCTGATACACATAATGCTGCTTGTTAGCGACCGTCTCGGCCGATGCCGGCAGGCGACTGCCACCGGCGGCCATCTTCAGGTACTGCCCGCCGGAGCCGTCGATCTCATTGACGAAGTCGATGAAGCCTTCCTCGCCTTCGGCGGCGGTTTCGACCAGGAACGCGCCCGCGCCGTCGCCGAACAGAATGCACGTCGAGCGGTCTTCGTAATTCAGAATTCGCGTCATCGTGTCGGCGCCGATCACCAGTACTTTCTTCGGCTGTCCCACCGACACCAGATGCGCCGCGGTAGTCATACCGTAGACAAAGCCCGAGCACGCGGCCAACAGATCGTAACCCCATGCGCCGGCCGCGCCGATCTTATCCTGCACCAGACACGCCGTTGCGGGGAAGAGCATGTCCGGCGTAACGGTGCAAACGAAGATGGCGTGAATTTCGCGCGGGTCGACGCCGGCTTTGGCGAGCGCGATCTTGGCGGCTTCGACAGCCAAGTCGGAGGTCGCCATTTCCTTCGGCGCGACGTGCCGCACCTTGATACCGGTGCGAGAGACGATCCACTCGTCGTTGGTATCGACGATGCGCTCGAGGTCGGCGTTGGTGATCGTGCAGAGAGGCACGTATCCGCCGATGGCGGTAATCTTGGCTCTGTAGTTGTTGAGATTGGCTGTTATGCCCAAACGGACCCCCGGTACAACTGGAAACGAGATTGGAAAGTCAATCTGCTATGGTAGCGTTCTAAGGACATGCAAGTCGAGAAGGGTCAACCCAGGCTGCCCGGGTTCGAAGATGAAGAAGCGCACAGGCCGCTGCCGCCGGAGGTGTTGTTTGAGAGCCCTGTCGAGCTCTACCGGCGCGTTTTCCGGGAGGTCCGGCCACGCACCCCTATGCCGGAGATTGCCCTCGAATTCTGCCGGTTCGCCAATGCGAACTCGTTTATCCGGCTGCATGAAGGCAGGCTGGAACTGCGGTTGTCGGACATCTTCGACGGCGCGCCCGCGCCGATTTTCGAAGCGCTGGCGCAGATCCTCGTTTGCAAGCTCTTTCGCAAACCGGCGCCCGCGATGTACCGCCATCGCTACCGGCTGTATTTAAACCGGCAGGATATGCGCCGCACATTGCATCTGTTGCGGCAGGCGCGCGGGCGGAAGCATCTTTCGGGGCCGCAGGGCGAGGTCTACGAGTTGACAGCAATGTTCGCGGAGATCAACGCGAAGTACTTCAACGGATTGCTCGCGCAACCGGAGCTTGGTTGGAGCCGCAATGTATCGCGCACGACGCTGGGCCATTTCGATCCCGCGCATAACGCGATTATCCTGTCGCGGTTGCTTGACAGCGAGAACGCGCCGCGGTTAGCGGTGGAGTACGTGCTATATCACGAGATGCTGCATTTGCGGTATCCGGTGGAGACGTCAGGCGCGAAGCGGCGGGTACACACGAGAGAATTCAAGGCGGCCGAGAAGTTGTTCGACGGCTTCAAGGAAGCCAAGGCGATGATTGAGAAGCTGTGCCGGGCATGACCCGCGTATACCCCAATACGGCTAGTACGCTTCTAGAGCTTTTGTACGCAAAATTGGGCTCTGGTGCAAAATCTGGGTTGACACTGGTTTGATACCGTTTCGGTCCGCAGGTCTCGATCGATCCCGACCCCAATCACGCAACCAACGCGGCTCG
>VFZW01000060.1 GCA_016871055.1 Acidobacteriota bacterium | reverse complement strand
CCCATCCCGGCATCGTATCCGATTTCCCTCTTTGGTTCCGGCTATGCCGGGTTAGGGGATGAGGAACCAACTTCTATCTCTGGTCCTGCTAATCGGCGCCGCGCCGAACTCGACCGCCCTTAGCTTCGGATTGAATTTCGTGACCACGAACTCGACCGATATCTTCGGCGCAACCACGTCGACCGCCGACTTTTCCGCCTTTGGCTTCACCGGAATGACCAGCAACGACATTCAAGTGGCCGTGCTGAACGCCGTGATCGAGGATTACCTCGCCTATCCAACCGTGACCATGGATCCGCTCAGTCCATTGGGAGCCGGCATGACCCTCAACGTGTCGTTTTATCTCACGAGCAATCACAGCGCTCCGCTCAACGGGGATTCGCAGTATTACTTCATCAACATCGGAATGGACACGGGAACGATAACGTCCCTGGGCTGGGCCTGCGATTCCTGCGTTCGCACCGCCGCTGGAACCAATCCCGGTTCGGTCGCCATCGGATCGATCGTCGGATCGGTATTTCTCGACAACATTGGTTCCCTCGCATCGTTGGCGACGACTAACGCGCACAGGATCAACCTGATCGCCGGTACCACTTCTCACGAATTTGGCCATACGGTTTCGCTCGCACACCCGTCCGGGCCGTTGTCGAATCCAGGGTTTTCGGCTTACAGTCTTATGGCTTCCGGCTCCGCCTCCGGAATGCCGAACGGCGAAAGAATCTACGATCGCGCATTCGCCTACACCGAGTACGCACAGTTGATGACCGCACTCGGCACGGTCCCCGATAATATCGAGAATCCGGAACCGTCTACAATCGTTCTGTTCGGCGCGGGATTCGTTTTTCTGTTAGCCCGTCGCAAGGTTTAACATCAGGCTACTTGCGGTCTGGATGTACGTTGTGTTGTCATTCAAACAATCCCTTGTTCTTCCAGGGTCTCAAAGCATGAACAGATTCAACCTTCTCAGCGCGGCCGCCTTGTTGCTCGCCGCTTCCGTCGCGTTTGCGCAAGACACGCGCGGCAAAGTTCAAGGCCGTGTCACGGACGCTTCCGACGCTGTTATCGTCGGCGCTACCGTGACCTTGTCCAATGACAACACCGGCATCGCGACCAACATGGTCACCAACGCCACCGGTCAATATCTATTCGACTTCGTTATCCCAGGCAACTACACCGTTTCCATCGAGATGACCGGATTCCGCAAGTTCGTACAGAAAAACATCCTCGTGCAGGCCCGCGCCGACGTTACCGTCGATTCGCGACTGGAAACCGGTTCGACCCGTGAGTCGATCACCGTAGAAGCTTCCCCCATCACCGTGCAGTTCAACACTTCGACCATGGGGTTGACCATCGACACGAAGATGACCAACAACCTGCCGATCATTCACCGTAACCCGTTCCTGCTGGCGTCGTTGAATCCGGCCGTCGTCGTCCGGTCGTCGACCGAACAGAGCCCGTTCCACCACTGGGCGGCTTCGCAGCTCGATGTCGGCGGCAACACCTCGACCAAGAACGACATTATTCTCGACGGCTCCCCGTCGATGACCGGCCAGAAGTCTTCCTACACACCGCCCATGGACGCGGTGACGGAAGTGAACCTGCAGCAGAATGCAGTCGACGCCGAGTTCGGCCACTCGGCCGGCGGCGTGCTTTCCGTCTCGATGAAGTCGGGAACGAATGATTACAAGGGCACGGTCTATTACCTTGGCCGCAACCCAAAGACCAACGCGCTTGCCAACCGAATCACCCGTGTGCCCAATCTCACTCGCCAGAACGTGTGGGGCGCAACGCTTGGCAGCCCGATCATCAAGAACAAGCTCTTCCAATTCGCCTCCTATGAAGGCTGGCGGACGATCGAACCGCGCCAGACGCAGCAGACTTTGCCTACCGATCCGGAACGTAGCGGCGATTTCTCCCGTTCGTTAAACAATGTCGGCGGTCTCCGTACCATTTTCGATCCGTTCTCGACTCAGGTAGTTAATAACGTCGTGAGCCGCCAGCCATTCGCTGGCAACGTGATTCCCTCGTCGCGTATCGATCCGACCAGCCGCGTCATCATGGGCGACGTTTGGAAGGCCAACAGTCCAGGCATTGGCCCGAACCTGAACGGCAATTTCATCACGGCCTTCGCGAATCGGTTCAAGTACTGGAACTTCTCGGACCGCGTCGACTACAACATCAATGATCGTCTCAAGGTGTTCGGCCGCTTCAACATGTTCCGTACGTTCACCGCGCTTGACGACTTCACCGGCGGTTCGAAGGGCTTCCCTGTCGACGGCTCCAAGCGCCACTCGAAGAGCTTCTCCGGTGACGCCGTCTATACACTGAACGCCTCGACCATTTTCAATATCCGCGGCGCTTACAACTCCATTGTCGATTCGTTCGGCGTTCCCTCCGCCACGCTGAAGGAAGCCGACCTCGAACGCTTCTGGCCCGGTAATTCCTGGTACAAACAATATCTCCAAGGCCTGCCCGATCTTTATTACCCGGGTGTCAACGTGACGCAGGGCTTCACGACCAACATGGGGCGTACTGGTTACTGGTTCCAGGAGCCGAACTCCTACAACGTCGAGTCGAAGTTGTCAAAGAGCGCCGGCAAGCACTATTACAAGTTTGGTGGAGAGTATCGCCGTGAAAACGTAAACGCCGCGCGTCCGCGGTCTTTCGCTTTCAATTTCAGCCCGCTGACCACCAACGCGACGTTTAATCAGCCGAACCTTGGCACGAGCGGCGACGGCTGGGCCTCGCTGCTGCTCGGCGCGCTCGAAGGCAACTCTTCCATCGCGTCGATTCCGATCCAGCGGCCGCGTGTAAACATGGTTGGCTTCTTCTTCCATGACGACTACAAGATCACGCAAAAACTCACCCTCAACATCGGTGTGCGTTACGAATACTTTGGCGCTATGACCGATCCGGAGGACCGCCTCTCGCGCTTCCTCGATCTGACCAGCCCGATTCCGGAATTCCAGGGCGCCAACGCCCCGGTGATTCCGGCCGCGGCCGCCTCGCTCCGGCAGTCGGCGCCGATATTCAACGGTGCTTGGATTTTCACCGATTCCGACAACCGGAATTCGTGGAACCCTCCTAAGACCTTGTTAATGCCTAGAATCGGTATGGCGTACCGTCTGAATGAGAAGATGGCGATTCGCGCCGGTTGGGCTCGCTACATCATTCCGTCGACACTTACCGACGGATTGGGCATCCTTGGCTCGGTTCCCCTTCCGGGCTTTGATGCGCAGACCGATACCATCGCAACGATCGCCGGCGTCCCGCAGCAGCGGATTTCCAACCCGTTCCCTGTCGGCTTGAATCCGGTTTCTGGGAAAACGCTCGGCCGCTACACGAACCTCGGCGCATCCCAAACCTGGTATCAGCAGGACTTCAACCCGGGCGTCAATGATCGCATCAACGTCAGCCTGCAGAGCGCGCTGCCCGGAAAGATCCTGGCCGACATCACGTTCTTCATGAACCTCGGCCGTGATCTGCCTTACGCCTACGATCTGAATCAGGTAGATCCGCGTATCGGATTCGCCCGCCAGAACGCAATCAACGCCTCCGTGCCGAATCCGTTCTTCAACCGGTTGCCCGCGAACCGGATGCCGGGAACCCTTCGTACCCAGGCCAACACGACTGTCTCGCAACTGCTCCGGCCCTATCCACAATACACAACGCTCGTCGAGACGCTCCGGTCGGGTAGCGAGAACCGTTACAAGTCGCTCCAGATGCAGTTCCAGCGGCCCTTCGTCAACGGCTTCAACCTGACCGTCGGCTACAACTACAACCGCGAGCGCAATCTGGAGTTCTACGACAACGTCGACAACTTCGACCGGAACTTCACGTGGCAGCCGGCTACCAACGCCCGGCACCGGCTGACCGGCGCGGCGATGTACGAACTGCCCTTCGGCAGAGGCCGCAAGTTCATGGGTTCCATCAACCCGGTGGCCAACGCCGTTCTCGGCAACTGGGACTTGAGCGGACTGTGGACCTACAACGCCGGTCTCCACCTCCGATTCCCGGGCGCGCTAGTCAACGGCAACCCCGCCGTCGACAACCCGACAAAGGGCCAGTGGTTCAACACCAGCGCCTTTGGAATTCTTCCCGCGTTTACTCGCCGCGCCAACCCGCTGCAGTACGACGACGTGAAGGGTCCAAACATGATCAACCTCGACATGACGCTCGCCAAGGGTTTCCAGCTCACCGAGAAAGTCAAGTTCGAGATCCGGCTGGAAGCCTATAATGCGACTAACGCATTCTTCGGCGCCAACCCGGACACGAACCCGGCGAACCCGGCTAATTTCGGCCGCATCGTTTCGCAGCGCGGCGGCGTGTTCGGACGCCAATTCCAGTACACGGGCCGCATCTATTTCTAGAGCGATCCTCGCAACCCTGTTGCTGATCAGCCCGGCAGTGGCGGAACCAATTGGTTCCGCCGCTTGCCGGGCTTGTCATTTGGAGATCTACAACGCGCAGTCGAAGTCGGCGCACGCAA
The DNA here is from genome assembly GCA_016871055.1 of Acidobacteriota bacterium. Taxonomy (GTDB): domain Bacteria; phylum Acidobacteriota; class Terriglobia; order Bryobacterales; family Bryobacteraceae. The sequence continues at coordinate 18,882 of VFZW01000060.1, read as the reverse complement.
CCGCGCTGCGCAGCGTCGGCGACGTCTGGAACTTCGGCAGCGGCGTGCAGGCGATTACGCCGGTTAGCCGCACAGGGCCGGAGGAGTACAAAGAGCACGGCACTACAACGTACAAGACGGGACCCGGCATCACTCCCGGCCACGGCAACGACAAAGGAGTGCTCTACAAAGTATTCGAACCCGGCTCGCAGATCCTCCGCTGTTTCCAATGCCATTCGACGGGCAGAGTAAACTTCACGCCCGAACAGGGCATCCAACCGTCGGAGTTGGGCGTGCGCTGCGAGTCCTGCCACGGGCCTGGCGCCGACCACGCCAAAGCGCCGTCGAAGTTCAACATCTTTCAGCCGCGCAACCTGAACGGCGACGGTGTCAACGCCTTTTGCGGCAACTGCCACCGCCAGCCGCCGAAGGAGGGCGAGGACACCAACTGGTCCGATCCCTGGAACGTGCGGCATCAGCCCGTCTATCTGAGTCAAAGCAAGTGTTTCCTTGCCAGCGCCGGCAAACTGACCTGCATGACCTGCCACGATCCGCATGGCGCTAAACCCACGCGCAACGCCTGCGCCGACTGTCATGCGAAGCCGCGCCATCGGACCCTGAAGTCAGGAACCTGCGCGGGTTGTCATATGCCGGCGGTCGCGCCTTCGAAGGAACTGAAGTTTACGAATCACTGGATCGGCGTGCATTCGCGCTGATCATCGGCAGAACCGTTGACCGGCGCATTGCAGCGTAAGTTCTGGGACAGATCCGGCCTACTCCACCGTAACCAGCACCGCTCCAGCCGCGATCGTCTCACCCTCCGCCGCGCCAATCGCCATGACCGTTCCCGGCCCTTTTGCCTTCACCTCGTTCTGCATCTTCATCGCTTCCAGAATCAGCAGACCCTGGCCCGGCTCAACTACATCGCCGACCGCTACCAGCACGCGCACCACTTTCCCGGGCATCGCCGACCGCACCTCCTGACGCCCGTTCGCGCCGCCCGCGCCCCCGCCGCGCCGCCGGTCGTGCGGATCGCTCAGATCGACCTCGGTGGCCTTCCCATTCACCAACACTTTTCCACCGGAGTGGGTCACGCGAATCACGCGGCCCTCGTCGACGACGATCGCCTTGCCCGGCTCGATCTCACGAACATCGGCGCTCATCGCATCAACTCCTTCAGGCCCTGTAGAGACCATCGCGATTCCGACACCGCCGCCGGCGCTGCCGCGACAGGCTTCACCACGACCTTGGCCGCTCGCAACTCGGCCTCGTCGAGCACCGCCTCCGCTTCGAACTTGAACTCGTTCAAAAAACCGGTATGCAACTCCGCGTGAAAGAAGGCCGGTGAAGCCAGCAACCGCTGAAAGAACGCTACGTTGTTGGCGATGCCAAGAATCTCCGTCTCACCCAGCGCGCGCCGCATCCGATCGATCGCCCTCTCTCGCGTGCCCGCCCACACGCACAGCTTCGCCAGCAGCGGGTCGTAGTCGAGCGGCACGTTCCATCCTTCATACACGCCGCTGTCCAGACGGACGCCCGGACCCGACGGCATGCGCAGCCGTTCGATTCGGCCCGGAGAAGGGAAGTAGTTGTTGGCCGGATCCTCCGCGTAGAGCCGGCATTCAATCGCCGAGCCTCGCCACTGGATGTCCTCCTGCCGAAGGTCGAGCGAGGCGCCGAACGCCGTCTCGATCTGCATGTGTACGAGATCGAGCGCGGTCACCAATTCGGTCACCGGGTGCTCGACCTGCAAACGCGTGTTCATTTCCAGGAAGTAGAAGTTGCGGTCGCCATCCACCAGGAACTCGGCCGTGCCTGCATTCATGTAACCGGACTCGCGCGCCACTCGCAGCGCGGCCTCGCCCATCGCGGCGCGCATTTCCGGGTGCAGCGCAACCAGCGGCGACGGGCACTCTTCGATGACCTTCTGATGCCGCCGCTGAATCGAACACTCGCGCTCGCCCAAGTGAATCAGGTTGCCATGCGCATCGCCGAAGATCTGAATCTCGATGTGCCGCGGCTTGATGAGAGCTTTCTCGATGTAGACCTCGGCCGACTTGAAACTGCGCTCGGCCTCGCTCGCCGCATCGCGCAGCGCGGCGTCGAGATCGCGCTCGCTTTCGACCAACCGCATACCTTTCCCGCCGCCACCCGCGGCGGCTTTGATCAACACCGGATAGCCAATCTTGCTTGCGAACCGCCGCGCTTCATCGAAACCGCCGACCGCCCCATCCGAGCCCGGCACGACGGGCGCGCCCGCGCGAATCGCCAACTCACGCGCGGCGGTCTTCGATCCGAGACTGGCGATTGAGTGCGCCGAAGGCCCGATGAAGACGACGCCGGCCTCCGCACAGAGCGCCGCGAATCCGGCGTTCTCGCTCAAGAAACCGTAGCCCGGATGGATGGCCTCGCAGCGACGCTCCCGCGCCACCGCGATCAACTCGGCCGCGTTCAGATACGACGCCACCGGGTAGGCCTCGTCGGCGAACGCAACATGTAACGCCGCGCGATCGGTCTGGCTATGCACGGCCACGCCGATATGCCCCATTTCGCGGATGCCGCGCAGCACGCGGACCGCAATCTCGCCTCGATTGGCGACCATGATTCTTCGCTGCATCGAAACGCCTATTGTACCGGGGATTCGATCTTCTGCTCCACGCCGACGTTGAACCGCTTGTGGTTCGAGAACACCCCGATCCACTCCGAGCGTTTGTTCTTGAACAACTCCGGTGCGGCGTTAGGGTTCACATACAGCCGCTTGCCGAGCCACGAGCCATCGGGCTGCGGCGCATAGACCTGCTCGAACAACAGCGTGCCACTCGGTACGTACGCCACCCACTTGGTCACCATTCGCACTTTCTCATCGATCCAGAAAGTGCCGCGAATCGACGACAGAAATTCCATCCCCTTGATCGGCGATTCGGCCGGCAGAAAGTCGAAAACGTACTGTCCGTCAAGCTGCCTTAGGTTCCGCAACGGACAGTTACGAAGGACCGTAAAAATGTCCATTCGGAGCGAGCCGTAGTTGACGCCGTACTCAGGGCCTTGATTCCAGCTGTCCTTCGGCGCCTTCAGCCGCCGATCGAAATCGGCCTGCAGCGACTTGGCCACATCGAGCCGGGCCTTTTCGATTTTCTTCTTTTCGATCGGCTTGCCGTTCCAAGTCAGATTCACGTTGACGTTTCGTCGCGAGCTCTGATACGTCTCGCCCGTGACCTCGGTGCGTTTCGACTCGCGGCCCTTGGCATCGTAGTCGATGAAGATCGAATGGAAGTCGTAGGTGTACTCGGTCAGGTCGCGGTCGAAGCGCTTCTTGTTCGCCATCGTATCGCGAGCGATCTCTTGGATCGAAGGCGCTTGCGCCGCGACCGCTAAAGCGAAGACAAACAGGCGCATAGCCGCGATCATAGCGCGAAGCCCGAGCCATGTTACGGCGCGGGCTTCGATTGAATTGGAACTGTTTACTGCTGGCAGGGCAGGAACACCGGCGAGACCGGCCCGATCACTTCGAACGGCGAGCCGATTAGCGTGGTGTCGAACACGCGGACGCCTTCGTTGAGCATGATTTTGCCGTTGGCCGGGCACGAGGTCGGTTCGTACTTCACCGGTGTGTTGCCCTTGGAGCTAGCCGGGTTCTCGTCGGTCTTCGCCGCGACGTTCACCGTGCAGCTTGCGCCGGCATTGAGTCCGGCGAAGTTGATCGAAAGGAACTCGGGTTCCAGCTTCGGCTGCCGGCCCTTGGTGGCCCCGGCCGGCTGCGAGGCCGTCACCGAGCAACCCGCGGTAACGGGCGCGCCGTTCAAGTCGAACTCGGCGGGCAGCACGTCCCACACCTGGAAGCCCGCCATGTTGACCGGCGCGGCCGTCAAGTTCTGCACGCGGATATTGAAGTTCAGCGCGGTCGACGTGGCGCTCTTGATCGGTACCGTGCCAACGCCTGTGTTGACCTTCGAGTAGGTCAGCGACTGGACAGCGTAGAGCTTCTGCACATAGGCCGTGTCGAGCGCCATGTTCCAGATGCGGGGCTCGTCGATGGAGCCGTTGAAGTAGTCCTGCGCGTCGCCGCCCAATTTTCCGGAACCGATCAGGACAGGTGCGTTACTGTTGAAGATGTTTGACTGCGTGGCCGTAGTCTCCGACTGAAGCACGCCGTTCACGTAGATGGCGACCTGCCTGGTGGCGGAGTTGAATACGCCGACGACGTGATACCACTGGTTGAGCGTCAACGGGTGCGAGTAAGCGGAAGAGTGGTTGGCACAGCTGAAGGCGTTCCCGGTCTGCGTGCAACCACCGCCGAACAGCCCGTTGTGCGATACATCGAAACGCGCGCGCAGGCCATTGTTAACGTTCAAATCGATAAAGTAGCCGCGCTGCGCAACTCCGTTATCGTCCCATTTCGCGATGATCGGCTGGCGCACCGGACCTGGGGCTGCGGGTCGAATCCACGCTTCAAGCGTGATCGATCCCGTGATCTGGACAGACGCGCCGTTGCCGGCGTTGACGAGATCGCTCGTGCCATTAAATCCAAGTGCGCCGTTGAACTTACCGGTCGTCCAAGTACCGCCCGTAATAGCACCATGGTTCCCATTGGTGGTGCGGTCGTTGGCGACAGCGCCCGTACCTTCGTCCAACCGCCACCAGGCGGCGTATTGCGCTTGACTGGATCCGGCGGCGGCAAGGAGCAGGCTGAATAAGATTGCATATTTCTTCATTGTGATTTTTCCTTTTGTTGGCGAGATTCGCTAGACAAAGGTACAAGCGCGAGACGCCGCCGAAGGTTGTCACCTTTTTTCAGACCCGTTGTGGCAATCGCGCGCGGAACGCGACAAAATATGGCCATGCGAACCTTGTCTATGCTACTCGCCTGTTCCGCCTTCGCCGCCGAACCGCTCATCGTCATCGATACACCGATGCCCGCGCCCGCGTGGGCCTTGCTGGAACGAGAACTGCTAAAGCAAAGCTCGGCCGCCAGCGAACGGTTCGCCGCGAAGTATTTGGACTCCCGCGGCTACCTGCTGCACACACCGCGCTGGGGCACGCTCGACGGCCCCGACGACGCGATCGAGACTTTCTATAACTGGACGCTTCTGCATGCGATGGGCGGATCCGACGGCGTGCTGAAGGCCTACCAGAAAGCGCTCGAGGGCCACTACGCCCAATACGGCGAACTCCGCACGACAAAGACCAAGCTCGCCTCCAACGGCGCCTATCACAGAGAGTTCATCACGCAGTCCGACTGGTTCCACACCGGCGAGGGCATACGTGCATTCATGTTCCTCGGCCTAGCCGATCCTCGCTCACCGCAGCTCGTCACGCGCATGAAGCGGTTCGCAGGGCTTTACATGAACGAAGATCCCGATGCGCCAAACTACGATCCGGTAAACAAGGTCATCAAGAGCATCTGGACCGGCTCGAAAGGGCCGATGCTGCACAAGGCCACCGAGTACGACTGGGTGGGCGACGATGTGCCCGGACGCTTTCATCTACTGCACGGTAAGCAAGGGCGCGGCGGATTGGTAGACCTCGTCTCGGTCTACGACAAGATGCTGAAGCACTGCACAGAATACGTCGACAGTGTCGGCGATCATCCGCTCAACCTCGGCACGACGGGCCTCGCGTTGAACGCTTTCGCGCTCACCGGCGAGGAGAAGTATCGCAAGTGGGCGCTCGAATACGCCGGCGCGTGGAAGCAGCGTATCGACGCGAACGGCGGCAATATTCCGACCAATGTCGGACTCGATGGCAAGATCGGCGGAGAATACGGAGGCAAGTGGTACAAGGGGACCTACGGCTGGAATTTCACGATCTTCGATGGCGAAATCGATCAGATGGCGCACCGCAACACCTTCGACTCCGGTGCATGGCCGGGCTTCGGCAACGCGCTGCTGCTGAGCAAAGGCGACCCCGGTTTTATTGCGACGTTGCGCAAACAGATGGAGAACCTGTACGCGCAGAAGAAGGTCGTCAACGGGCGAACGATGTTGCCGACTGGTTTCGGTGATCCGCGCGGCCACAGATACACCGGCGGTAAGGAGGAGTGGTACAACTGGGTGCCCAATCTCTTCACGCATCGCCTGCTCGACATCTACCTCTGGTCGATGGAAGCGCGCGACCGCGAACGGGTTGGCTCGGACGGCTGGCTCTCGTTTCTCGAAGGCAAGAACGCCGAGTATCCGGAACGCATTCTGCGGCGCGACCTGGAAGCCGTTCGCCTCGATGTGAAGGAGTCCGATGACGACGACACCACGCCCGACACGCGTTTGGCCGACTATCTGATGGGTTTCAATCCCGCCAAAACCGACGCGCTCGCGCGGCTCACGATGGGCGCGCACTTGTCGGGCAATATTTGGTCGCTGCATGCGCGTCTGCGCTACTTCGATCCGGCCCGCGGACGGAGCGGATTGCCCGCCGATGTCGCCGCTCTCGTCGAAAAAATGACGGCGGACTCGGTGACCGTCACGCTGGTGAATGTGAACAACGTGGAATCGCGCGAGGTCGTGATGCAAGCCGGCGGATACGGCGAACACCAGTTCACGGCGCAGAACACCTCCCGTTTGCGCGTCCGCCTCGCGCCTGGCGCAGGGAAGCGGTTGACGCTGGCTATGAAGCGTTATGCGAACGACCCGTCGCTACAATGAACCATGCGTCCCCTTTTCCTCACACTGACCGCACTCGTCGCCGCCGCCGCGATTCCTGAGTCCCAGCGCGCGCATATCGATGGCGCCACCGGCGCCAAGGGAAGCTACACCGAAAGCGAGGATGTCTATCGCGTGACCTTTCCGCGCGCCGATGTTCCAGTATCGATCGAAGGCCGCGCGATGCATCCCCTCATGGGCCTCACATCGTGGGCGGCGTTTACGACGCACGCGGGTCACGAACTGATGGTAATGGGCGACCTGGTCCTGTTTGAAGATGAGGTCAATCCGGTGATGTCGGTCGCGCTCGACAGCGGCCTCGAAGTGACCGCGCTCCACAATCACTTCTTCTTCGACAATCCCCGCGTCTTCTTCATGCACATTGGCGGATCGGGTACGGCTCCGAAATTGGCGGCGGCCGTAGCGAAGGCCATCGCGAAGACGAAGGACATTCGCGCCGCGCTGCCTTCGCCCGCATCGAAGTTCCCCGGCGTCGCGACGGGCGCGACGAACTCAATCACGGCCGCGGCGATTGATGGGATTCTCGGCGTGAAAGGCCAGTCAAATGCCGGCATGTACAAAGCGCAAATCGGCCGCGCCGCGAAGATGCATGGCAGCGCTATTGGCAATCAGATGGGTCTGAATACGTGGGCGGCGTTCGCGGGAACCGACGACGCGGCGTTCGTCGACGGCGATTTCGCCATGCGCGCCGCCGAAGTGCAGACGGTGATTCGCTCGCTGCGCGCGAGTGGGATCAACATCGTCGCAATCCACAATCACATGACGCAGGAAGAACCGCACTATACGTTCCTGCATTACTGGGGCAAGGGCAAGGCGGCCGATCTTGCGCGTTCTCTGCGCAAGGCGCTCGACGCGCAGACCGCCGTGAAGTAGTGTTAGCATCACTCGAATGGTCAAGCGAACCGTCTATTCCCTGCTCGAAGAAGCGGTCGCCGCGTTTGGCGACACCGTGGCTCTGCATCAACCGGTAAAGGGTCAGTACACAACCTACACATGGCTCCAGTATCGAGACATCGTCAAAGAGATCGCCTGCGGCCTCCGATCGATGGGCATTTCGAAGGACGACATCGTCGGCATCGGCAGCGAGACGCGCGCGGAGTTTTACATGGTCGATCTCGGCGTAATGGCCAACGGATCGACCGCCGCCGCGCTCTACGTCAACAGCCAGCCGGCCGAACAGGTGAGCGCGCTACGGCGCGCGGGCGTGCGCATGATCTTTGTCGAAGATCCGAAGTTGTACAAAGCGCTGCAAAGCGCGGGCGGCGCCGATCTGCCGGCCACGTGGGTGCTCATGACGGGGCTGCTCGAAGGCGTGCAGACGCTCGATGAAATCCGCGCGCGCGGCCGCGCCGCGATGGCCGAAGACGCCGAGTATTTCGAACGCATCCGCTTAAACGTGGACCCCGCGCAACGCGCGATACTCTATCTCACCTCCGGTGCGACCGGCGAGCCGAAGTTCGTCGAAGTGGCCCACGACGCGCTGGTTGCCAATGTCGATATCGGCAAGCAGGTCATCGATCTCGGGCCCCAGGATCGTGTGATCGCGTTCCTGCCTTCGGCGCATATCGCGCAGCGGCTCGGCATTGAACTCATCCCGTTGAAGATGGGCGTGCCGGTCTATTTCTCTGAAGGCCTGGCGCGAATGGCCGCCGAGTTCCGCTCCGTCAAGCCGACGTTCTTTCTCGCGCCGCCGCGCGTGTGGGAGCGCATCTACGCGAGTGTGCGCACCGAAATTCAGAAGCGCGGCGGTGCGGCGCAAAAACTCTTTTACATCGCGATCGGCATTAGCGCGGACGCGGTCAAGCTGCGGCAAGCGGGCCAGCCCGTGCCGTTGTGGATGAAGGCGCCGCTCGCGCTCTTCGACAAGCTCGTCTTCTCGAAGGTTCGCGCTCGGCTTGGTGGCGAGTTGACCTTCGCCGTCTCCGGCGCGGCGCCGCTGGCCAAGGAACTCGCGCTTTTCTATGAAGCCATCGGCATGCCGCTTCACGAAGGGTTCGGACTCACCGAAGCTGGCGTGTTGACGCTTAATCTGAAAGGCCAGCAGCGCATCGGATCGATCGGCAAAGCGCTGCCCGGCGTGAAGTTGAAACTGGCCGATGACGGCGAACTGCTTGTCAGCGCCCCCACGCTTTCGATGGGATACTTCAACGATCCGAAGGCGACCGCCGATGTGTTCCGCGATGGATGGCTTTACACAGGTGATATCGCGGCCATCGATAGCGAAGGCTACGTTTCCATCACGGGGCGCAAGAAGGAGATCATCGTTTCTTCGAACGGGAAGAAGATCTACCCGTCGAAGGTCGAAGCGCTCTTCAAGACCGAGCCGCTCATCAGCCAGATGGTGCTGGCCGGCGATAAGCAGCCATTTATCGGCGCGCTGTTCACCGTCAACCCCGCCGTCGCCGAAAGTGTCGGCGACGCCGATGCCGTGCAAAAGGCCGTGCAAGCCGCTGTGCGCAAAGCCAACACGCAACTAGCCGGCTATGAGCAGATCAAGAAGTTCCGCATCTTGCCAGCCGATTTTTCTATCGAAGGCGGCGAACTCACGCCGACGATGAAGGTGCGGAGATCGCGCGTGCTCGATAAGTACGCCGACGTTGTCGCGTCGATGTATGCGTCTAGCGACGATCTGTTAACGTAATCCGCCGCGCGTTGCCGCCCGCGTGTTCGATCTCGACAGTGTATCGATCCGTCGGCAACAATTGTGCGAACTTTTCGCCCCACTCGATCAGCACCCGCGTTCCCGATTCGAAGATTTCGTCGAGGCCCAGCCCATGGAACTCGCGTGGTGTTTCCAACCGGTAAAGATCGATGTGATACACCCGCACTGGTTCGCCGTACTCGTGAATCAGCGTGAATGTCGGACTCGATACCGAATCTTCCGAATCTACGCCCCACGCGGCGACCAACGACTTCGTCAGAGTCGTCTTCCCCGCGCCCAGATTGCCCGTCAGCTGCACGATCGCGCCCGGTGGCAGCAGCGCGGCGATCTCTCTCGCGACAAGCGCCGTCTCCTTAGCGCTCGCCACCTTCCATTCGTGCATCACCGCAGCGCGTCCGGAAAGAAGCGCAACAGATCGGTCGCCATCACAGGCATCTCGCCGAGGGCAGTCGCGGCGAGTTCGCCCGCGCGCCCATGCAGCCAAGTCGCCGCAAGCACGGCCTCCTGCAAGCGCGCCGGGTGCTGCGCGATCAACCCAGCCATTAAGCCCGTGAGGATATCGCCGCTGCCCGCCGTTGCCATCGCCGGCGTTCCAGTCGGATTGATCCATACCGCGCCATCCGGGATTGCGATCATCGTACGTTGCCCCTTCAGCAACAACGTCACGCCAAAATGTTTGGCGTACGAAACGGCGTCGCCGATGCGATCGTTCACCGTGTGGCCCAGCAATCGAGCCATCTCGCCAGGATGCGGCGTCAACACGCGCGGTCCCGCGGCGCCAGGCCATTCGCGGCCGGCTAGGGCATTCAACGCGTCCGCGTCGATCACGACGGGAAGTGGGCACTCCGCGATAACACGCAACACCATCGCGACCGTTTCAGGCGAAGTCCCCAATCCGGGACCGATCGCAACGACTGTCTTGCCCTCGATCAACTGGTCGACGTTGACGAGTGGTTCGGTCATCAACTCCGGCGCGTGCGCCGCGATTGCGCCGAGCGCGCTTTCTTCCGACGCCACTGTAACCAAGCCCGCGCCCGCCCGCAGCGCCGCCATGCCGGCCATCGCCGCCGCGCCCGGTTTGAACTTCGATCCCGCGATGACGAGCGCGTGCCCGTACGTTCCCTTATGGCCCCCGCGCGCGCGAGGTTCGAGCAATTCGGCGAACGCTGAACGGTCAAGCCAGTTGCGCGGAATCTCCTCCATAAACGCATCGGGACTGCCGATGCGTCCGACGATTAGATCGCCCACGCGGTCGCAGTTTGGCGGCAACGCGTGACACAACTTCGGGGCCGTGAACGTCACCGTAACATCGGCGCGCGCCACTGGAGTGCCCGATTCGCCGGAGTCCGCGGACATCCCGCTCGGCAGGTCGACCGCGCAGATTTTGGCGTGCGGGAATCCGTACGTCATCTCCAGGATCAGGTCCGCCGCACGGCCGCGTGCATCGCCTTCGACGCCCGTTCCGAGTACCGCGTCGATCAACAGCGTCGCGCCGCGCGCTTCATCGGGGACGTGATCGTGAATCGCTTCGAAGCCACACGCGCGGAGCATCGCGAAGTTCGCCGAGGCATCGCCGTTCAACTGATCGGGATGACAGCCAAGCACGACATCGAGCATTGCCGGTTTCACGCGCACATGCAGCAGCCGCGCGATCGCCAAGCCGTCGCCGCCGTTGTTGCCCTTGCCACAAAAGACGATGATCCTCTGCTCGCGCAACGGCGCGAACCCCCGTTCCAGCGCTTCGACAACGAGGTGGGCCGCGTTCTCCATCAGAATCAATCCCGGTATGCCGGAAGCGATTGTTCGAGCGTCGATATCGCGCATTTCCGCTGCCGTCAGAATCTTCACGCGGTCTTCTCCACCACAAGCTCCTCCAGTTTTCGAAGTTGCGCTGGCGGGCCCATTACGATCAGGTAATCGCCCGCGCCGATCTCGGCCTCGGCCGGCGGATTGAAGATCATCTGCCCGCTGACCCGCCGGATGGCAAGCACGATCACGCCGAGGTCGGCGCGCAACTGCGCCTGACGCAGCGACTTCGAGACGTATTCGGAATCGGGCGCGACTCTTACTTGCTCGATGCGCACGTCGAGACCCATGTCGTTGCCCGTGGTGAAGTCGATGAACTCGTTAACGTGCGGCTTCAGCAGCGACTGGGAAAGCCTTTGGCCCGTAATCGAGTACGGCGCGAAGACAACGTCGGCGCCGGCGCGGCGCAACTTGCGTTCGGACTCCTCTTCGCTCACGCGCGTCGCCACCGGAAGCATTGGGTTCATGGCCTTCGCGGAAAGAATCAAGTAGGTATTGTCGGCATCGGTAGCCAGCGCCGCGATCAAGCCGCGCGCGCGTTCGATGCCGCACTCCCGCAGCACTTCGTCGCGCGTCGAATCGGCCGCGACCGCGAGCAGTCCGTTTTCGATCGCCCGCTCGGCGCGCTCTTCGTTCTTGTCGACCACCAGTATCGGCACACCCGCCTTCTTTAACTCCTCGGCGGAACTCCGGCCGACGCGCCCGTATCCGCACACGATGAAATGCGACTTTAAATTTTCGATCACACGACGTCTCCGTCTCTTCTGAAAGTATCCGCTGAGTTCGAGCTCGATGATAGCCTGCGTCAGCGCGCCCAGGCCCGTGAGCATCGTCGTCACGCCGATGACGATGTAGACCATATTGAAGATGCGGCCCGTCCGGCCGAGCGGTGCGATCTCCGTGTAGCCGATGCTCGTGATCGTGATCAGCGCCATGTAAAGCGCCTCCAGCGGCTCGTAACCGGCAAAGGCGATGAACCCGGCCGCCCCGGTCGCTACGACCGCCGATAATGCGATCGCGATTTGCAGGAGCCGGCGCTTAAATCGCCGCCATTCGGCTTCGGACTGCCTTCGCCGCGCCATCTAGATCCTTCTCACGATCATCATCGTCATATCATCCGCCGAGTCGGGTGAGTACGTCCACTGCTCCACTTCGGCGAAAACCTCATCGAGTATCTCTTCGTTGGACTTGTGCGCGGACCGCCGCACCGCATCGATCATGCGCTCCTCGCCCCACATCTCGCCGTACTCGTTCTCGGCTTCGGTAATGCCGTCGGTGTAAAGCAGCAACAGATCGCCCTTGTGCAGCACGACGGTGCTCTCGTCATATTGCGCATGCGCGAACATGCCGATCACCATGCCGTTCACGTCCAACCGGATCACTTCGCCGCCGCGGATCAAGATCGGCGGCAGATGCCCGGCGTTGGTTGTCTTCAGGGCGCCGGTTCGTTCATCGTAGACCGAGAAGAAGAAGGTCGAATATTTCTCGACCGTCGTGTTCGCTTCCAAGTGCTTGTTGATTTGCGACACCATCGCGGCGGGATCGACGTCGCACTTTGTCTGCTGCGCGACGCGCAACTGCGCGCGCATCGCCGACTGCACGTTGGCCATCAGAATGGCGGCGCTGATACCCTTGCCCGAAACGTCGCCGATGGCGATCGTCACGTGGTGATCGTCTACCTTCTGATAGTCGTAGTAGTCGCCCGAAACCGACTTGGCGGGATTCAACTTCGCGGTGATTCGCAATCCTTCGACGCGCGGAACCGAACGCGGATAGAGCTGCTCTTGCACCTCCTTGGCGATATCGAGATCGGCTTGCAGGCGCTCCTTTTCCTTCGCCACTTTCAACAGCCGATCGAGGTTGCCGATCATCTCGTTATAGCTGTTGCCAAGTTCGGCGAGTTGATCGTGGCCCTTCACCGGAATGCGATACGTGAAGTCGCCAGCCTGTACGCGCTCGGTGCTTTCGTGCAGATAGTGCACCGCTCGCGTCATCGTGCGCGTAACGGCGATCCCGATGCACAGCGCGACGAATTCGACGAACAGGAACGCGATCCCGACGGCGTAAAGCAGATAAATTTGCCAGGCCGAATCCCAGTCGGCCTTCTGCGAATAGATCACGCGGCCGACTTGCGAGATTCGGGTACGAACACCGAGCAAGGCTTCGTGCTCCGCCGTCGGATCGGCCCAATCGTGGACGGCGTGCGGCATGCCCCACAACACTTCATAGTCGAGCGCGTTGACGGCTTGCGCGATGACGGGTGTGTCGTCGCGGCGCGGCCGGAACGAGTGCAGATTCATCTTGCGGCGCGATGCGCCGGGATTCTTGGACCAATCGACGAGCGTGATTTCACCAAGGTTCGGCACGAGGTCCTGCAGATAGTCCTTGGTGATCGGCGCGAGCAAGGTGACCTTGTGCTCGCCGCGGCGGATGTGTACCCCCGCGAAGAGCAGCCCCTCCTTAAGGAAGATACCCTTCATCTCCTGCCGGGGATGATCGAGCTGAAAACCGTTCCCATTGGTAACGTCGTCGATCGCCGACTGAATGCCCGGGAATCGGCCGTTTGCCAGTTCGACAAAGCGGATCGCTTGTGGCGAACCGGCGCGTTCGAGCGCGATCATGGTTCCCTGCGCGGCTCCGCGCAGTATTTCGAGATCCTGATTGAATGCTTGCGTGACCAGATAGGCCCCCACTTGGCCCGAAAGAATCCACGCGCCAAGTACGCCGAGAACGCCGAGCAGGAATACGGGCACAACCGCGATGAACACGTAGCTCAACAGGAGGCGGTTGCGCAGACTCCAGATGGCATTCTGTACAAGGCGGCGGACCCAACGCACGGCCGTCGCAAGCAACAGCGCGAAAAACACAAATCCGGAAACTGGCGCCAACATGGAGCCGGCCATGTAGCGTTCGAGCGCACGCCACAACACGAAGACCGCGATGGTGGCGATCTCCAGCCGGCCGAGCTTGACTTCGGGTGCGCTCACTCGTTTCGGGTATGGGCGATGGCCGGGAATACATCCGGTTCGGCCAGCGCTTCGGGAGTCAGATACAAACGCGTAAGTCCGTCGCGAAGCAGCTCAAACGCCGTGTCGACGTCGTCGGCGAACTGAAAAATATTCAGGTCCTCCGGCGAGATCATGCCGTATTTGGCAAGAGACTCGAAGTTAAAGATCTCCTTCCAGAACTTGCTGCCGTAAAGCAGAACGATGATTTCCTTGTGCAGTTTGCGGGTCTGGACCAGCGTAAGGATTTCGAACAACTCATCCATGGTGCCGAATCCGCCGGGGAACACGACGAGCGCTTTGGCGAGATAGGCGAACCAGAACTTGCGTAGAAAGAAGTAGCCGAATTCGAGCGACAACTCGGGCGTGATGTAAGGATTCGGCTGCTGCTCGAACGGTAGGCGGATGTTCAGGCCGACCGTTTCGCCGCCCGCTTCCGATGCTCCGCGATTGGCGGCTTCCATGATGCCGGGGCCGCCGCCCGTGGCGACGACGAAACGCCGCGACGAGCCTTGAAGAGAGTCGCTCCAATGCGTGACCCTCCTGGCGAGCCCGCGCGCGGCCTCGTAGTATTCGGCCATGGGGCCGTGTTGCTCGATACGGGCCGAACCAAAGAACGCCACGGTGTCGTGAATCTTGTGTTTGCGGAACACGCGCAGAGGCTTCAAATACTCGCTCAGCATGCGCACGCTGCGCGCTTCGGGCGACTGCAAAAATTCCGCGTCTTCAAAGGCGAGTGGGGGCCTTACCAGTTTTTCGCTCATTCGGATCCAGACTTGCCTCGCGCTTCCAGCTCCGCGATGCGTTTTTCCAATTCTCGCATCGTCCGCAACAGTTCGGGCAACTTCTGATACGCGGGCAGCGTGCGCAGCCAGAGCTTGGCCTCGAAGGCGGGCGATCCCGATATGACGGAACCCGCGGGCACGTCGTGGCCCACTCCGCTTTGCGCATAGACAATGGCATTGTCGTGCACGGTGAGATGTCCGCTGATGCCGACTTGCCCGGCTAACAAAACGTTCTTCTCAAGGATTGTGCTACCCGCCAATCCGACTTGCGAGCAGATGATGTTGTCTTCGCCGACGACGCAGGCGTGGCCGATTTGCACGAGATTGTCGATCCGCGCGCCGCGCTTGATGCGAGTCTCTCCGACCGTCGCGCGATCGATCGCCGTAAGCGCCTGAATCTCGACGTCGTCTTCGACCACGGTGATGCCCGACTGCGGAATTTTGTAGTGCGTACCCTGCGTGGTCTTGGCGAATCCGAAGCCGTCACCGCCGACGACCGTGCCATTCTGCACGACGACGCGATCGCCGATGCGGCAGAACTCGCGAACCACGGCGTGCGCGTGCAACGTGAAGTCGTCGCCGATTTCCGCACCTTCGTAAACGACCGCGTGCGGATATAGAACACAGCGCGCGCCAATCGCGGCGCGCGGGCCGACGTAGGCGAACGGGCCGATCGAGGCGCCCTCGCCGATGGTTGCGGTGGCGTCGATATAGGCGAGTTCGTCCACGCCGGGCGCGGGCCGCGGCGCCGTGTAAAAGCATTCGAGCGCGCGGGCGAAATCGTGATACGGATTCGCGCTGACCAGCGAGGCGATATCCATGCCCGCGATGGGTTCGGTCACCAGTATCGCCGACGCGCGTGTGTTCTTCACTTTGTGCGCGTACTTCGGATTGGCGAGGAAGGTCAGCTGCCCTGGCACGGCCGCCTCCATGCCGCAGACTCCGGTGATTTCGATTTCGCCGTCGCCGTCCAGGCGCGTGCCCAGCCGCTCGGAAAGTTGGGATAGTTTCATCTGGATACACTGTTAGTATGAACCACGGTTCATTGCGGCTTGCTGTATCGATTTTCACGATCGCCGCGGTGTGTGCGCAAACGCCGCGCCCGCGGCCTGGCACGGCGCGCCCGTCGGAACTGGAACGAGCCGTCGAGGAGTTTAAGGTCCTGACGCGCGACCGCGGATTGCGTGAGGGAGGCGCCACACAGACCGCCGCCGTGCCCCGTCCCCGCGCGGCCTGGCATGGCCGTTTGTTCGAGAATTTCCGCAACGATGTATTGGACGCCACGCCGCACGATGTCGTGCAACGCGGCGGCTTGCGCAACATGCTGCGGCGCAATCAATTCGGATTCAATGTCGGCGGGCCGCTGGTGATACCGAAGCTGTATCGCGGCCGGACGACGTTTTTCAACCTGAGTTACGAAGGCGTGCGCGAGCGGATCGGCCGCTCGTACTTGCGTACCATTGCGATTCCTTCCGAGCGCGGCGGCGACTTCTCGCGCACCGTCGATCCGGCCGGCGCGCCGCTGGCGATCTACGATCCGCGGTCGACTCGCGCGAATCCAAACTTCAATCCGGCACAGCCCGTATCCCGCTCGAACTTGCAATATGACCGCGCTCCGTTTCCGGCGAATGTAATTCCGGCCCAGCGGCTCGACCCGGTGGCACGGCGTGCGGTCGAATACTATCCGCTGCCGAACTCCGACGCGGGACCGTTCTTCCGCAACAATTACTTCGTCTTCTCGCCCGAGACAAATACCGCCGACGGCATGATCGTCAAGATCGATCACACCGCGTTGGAGCGGCACCGCATTTCCTTCACGGGATCGTTCACCAACGGCCTTGCGGGATCGCCTCGCTACTTCAACACCATTGCCGATTCCAACAACAACGACCGTAAATACGAAGCACGGCGCGGCGTGCTGGATTGGACCTTTACGCGTTCGGCGAACACCGTCAACGTGGTGACGTTCGATGTGATCAGCGATCGCAGCGAGAACGGACGCGAAGGACAGGCGGACGCGATCGCCTCAATCGGCCTGCGCGGGCCGCTGCGCGATGCGTTTCCCGTTTTCCGCTATTCGACCTATCTCGGCATGGGACGAAACAGTCCGCGCTCGGCTAGTTCGCACAATTACTATTACTTCACCGAGTCGCTCTCGGTGCGTAAGGGCAAGCACCGGCTTCGGGGCTCCGCCATCGCGCGGCGCTATCAGGTGAATGCGTATCTGCCGCAGAATCCGGCGGGTCTATTCCAGTTTGGTCCGTCGATCACGTCGTTGCCGGGGATCGTCAACACGGGCCATCCGTGGGCGAGTTTCCTGTTGGGACACGCCGAGTCGGCCGAGGCGACTCTTGTCGAGAACCCTTCCTACTGGCGAGGGAGCTACTTCAATTTTTCGCTGCGCGATAGCTACGAGTTCTCTCGGAATCTAAACTTCAGCTTCGGCGGTTCGATGGAAGTCACGGTGCCGCGCGTGGAGAAGTACGATCGTTTCGCGACGGTCGACCTCGACGCGATCAACCCCGCAAATGGTAGGAAGGGAGCGCTCGTGTTCGCCAATCGCGACGGCAACGGCCGGCGGTTTCAGCCGGTGCGCGTGCGCCCCGAGACGAGCTTTGGCCTGGCGTGGAATCCGCGCGGGAATCCCAAGAGCGTAGTGCGTTTGAGCTACGGCATCAGCTTCAGCAATTTCCCGATCTATACGACGCAGTGGGCTACGCAGGGGTTTGTAGGCACGCCGACGTTGGTGTCCCCGAATACGCAGTTGCAGCCCGCGATGACTCTCAACGACGGATTTCCGCAATTGCCTCGGCCGCTGCCCGATCTGCGTCCCGACGCCGCGAATTTCACCGTGGCCGATTTGGTCGATCGCTCCGGAACGCTCCCGATGTATCAGTCGGCCGGGTTGTCATTCGAGCGCGAGATCGTTCAGCAGACGATCGTAAGTCTCAGCCTCGGCCACGCGCGCGGGCAGCGCCTGTTCATCTCGAATAGCGCGGTGAATCCAAACGCAATTCCTCTTTCCAATCTTGTCCATCGCGACCGGTTGAACGATGAAAGCTTCCGCCGGTCGATCCGGCCGTATCCGCAGTTCCAGCGTTTCGATGTATACAGCTCGTGGCCCGCCGCGAACTACAAACGAAACGCTGCCGTGGCGCGAGTGGAAAAGCGATCTTCGAGCGGACTGACGCTGAATACGACCTTCGAGTGGTCGAAGCAGATGGACGACTACTCCGGTCCGTATGGCGTGCAGGATTATTACAACAAGAACAACGAGTGGTCGTTGACGTCGAGCAACGTTCCGCGGCGTCTGTCCTTGAATTTCGCCTACGATCTGCCGTTCGGTTCGCGCAAGACCCTGTTCGCCTTCGACGATTGGCGGCGGCACTTGGCGGATGGCTGGTCGGTGTCGGGTATGACTTCCGTGCAGAGCGGAGAACCGGTTGCGCTGCGGCCGCAGTTCAACAACACCGGTGGTGTGATCGATGCGTTGCGCGTAAACCTCGTGCCCGGGGTCGATCCCAGTTCGCCGAACCAGGGGCCGGACATGTGGTTTAACCCTGCAGCGTTCCAACAGCCACCCGATTTCACCTACGGCAACGGACCTCGCACGCATCCTTCGCTGTTAATGCCGGGCAATCAGAACCACGATGTATCGGTAACCAAGCGGTGGGCCCTGACCACCGAGCGCGCGTTGGAGTTCACGGCCACCGGTTTCAATTTCACAAATACAGGGAACTGGACGGATCCGGACACAGTGATCGGTCCCGCATCGGCGCCGAATGCGAATGCAGGTAAGATCATCGGTTCGCGCGGCGGCCGGGTGATTCAGTTGGGCATGCGATTCAGCTTTTAGCTGGACTAGATTCTTGAATCAAAGATTCTAAATCAGAGTACTTCAACATTTTGAGGTTAGGCTGCGAGTAATTTGACGATCTCCTCGATGGCGCGATCGGCCTTGTAGTAGGCGTTTTCGAGTTGGCTGTGGG
>VFZW01000059.1 GCA_016871055.1 Acidobacteriota bacterium | reverse complement strand
GACGCCTTTCGCCGCCAACAGGAGAATCCGGCAGCGTAGCGCCACACGCTGGGGGGAGCTTCCGTTCCGGAGCAAGGCTTCGAGTTGCTCCCGTTGGCTCGCTTCTACCGCCAAGGGAGCTGCTGGGATGAACATGACCCAGTATGAGGCAACTCTGCCTATATGTACATAGTTATATGAGACAGGACACTAGATCGAGTGGTCTTTTGATTCGAGCGCTTTCACGCGCTCGTTGAGCGAGGGTAGATTGGCCACCAGCGCGAGCTGTTTGAGGTACTCCTTGAGCGGCCGCGCTGGTGTTCCCCAGTAGGTCTCGCCGCCGCGCACGATTTTCGAGGTCAGCACGCCGCTGCCCGAACCGAGCACCGCGCCGGACTCTACTCGCACCTTGTCGCCCATGCCGACTTGGCCGCCGATGATCGCATCTTTCTCGATCACGCAACCGCCCGAGATGCCGGTCTGCGCCGCGATGACGACGTTGTCTTCGATGACGCAGTTGTGTCCGATGTGCACCATGTTGTCGAGCTTGACGCCGTTGCCGATGCGGGTGACGCCGAGCGCGGCGCGGTCGATGGCCGTATTCGCGCCGATCTCGCAATCGTCGCCTACAATCACGCGGCCCACCTGCGGAAACTTCTGATACGACGGCCCGACCCGCACGAAGCCGAATCCGTCCGAGCCGAGGACGACACCCGCGTGCAGCACGGCCCGGGCGCCAACCCGAACGCCGTCGTAGATCGTCACGCGCGGATGCAGCAGCGAACTTTCGCCGATGACGACATCGTCGCCGATCGCGCTGCCAGCGCCGATCACGCTGCCTGCGCCGATCACCGCCCGCTCGCCGATCGAAACAAACGCCGCGATGGAAACGCCCTCTTCGATCACCGCTGTCGGTGCGACGACGGCCGACGGATGCACACCGGCGGGGAACGTTTTGGCAGGGTAGAGCAGCTTCAACGCCATGGCGAAATGCGCGCGCGGATCGGGCGCTCTCAACAGCGTTCGCCCCTGGGGAAAGTCCGCGTCGACGATCAGGCAACCGGCGTTGGAACCGCTCGCCGCCGCGATTCCCTTGCGGCCGTAGGCGAAGGAGAGATCACCCGCGCCGGCATCTTCGAGCGCCGCGGCACTCACAACTTCAATCGCGCCGTCGCCTTCGAAGGGGACATTCAGAGCCGAAGCCAAATCGCAAACACGCATGCCTTGTATGATACGAAGACGGATGCCCATCGATCCTTCCGCGCAAATTGCACCGACGGCCAGAGTGCATCCCGATGCTGTCATCGGACCGCAAACCGTCATCGGCGACTTCGCCATTATCGAGCGGGATGTCGTGCTTGGCGCGCACTGCAAGATCGAGCCCTACGCCTACATCAAACGCTGGTCCACGCTCGGCGACCGTAACGAAATTTCGGCGCACACGGTGCTTGGCACCGATCCGCTGGACAAGGTCTTCACCGGCGAACGCAGCTATCTGGTGCTGGGCCAAGGCAACAAGATCCGCGAGCACTATACGATTTCGCGCGGGACGAAGCCCGAGACGACAACGACCATCGGCGATAACAACTACGTCATGACTTCCGGCCATATCGCGCACAATGCGACGATCGGCAGCAACAACGTCATCGCCAGTTGCGCGCTGGTGGCGGGGTACGTCGAGATCGAGGACAATGCGTTTCTGTCCGGCGGCGTGGTTGTGCATCAGTACTCGAAGATCGGCAGCTACGCGATGATCGGGGGCAATACGCGGGTGAATCTCGATGTGCCGCCCTATTTTTTGTATACCGATTTCAACGTGACGCCGTGTGGTCTAAACGTCGTCGGCCTGAGGCGGGCCGGATTTACCGCCGAGCAGGTCCGCGCATTAAAGGACGCTTACCGATTGTTGTATCGTAGTAAGCTTCCGCTCGAAACCGCGCTGCATCGTATTGAGACGGAATTGAGTGGGCCACACACCGAGCACCTCGTGAGATTCATCCGAAATTCGAAACGCGGCATCTGCCGCGAACGCGCATGAAGCATCTTCTTCTATTAACAGCCGTGGCGCTGCATGCGCAGACGCTTAAAGAGGCTGTTAACAAAGCCGGCGAGCGCTATCCGTCCATCAAGATTTCGCGCGAACAGGTGAGCGAAGCGGCGGCGGCGGTCAATCTGGCGCGCACTGCATTTCTGCCGCGCGTCGACGCCACGGCGCAGGTCAATCGCGCCACCGCGAACAATGTTTTTGGGCTGCTGTTTCCGAACACGGTCATACCGCCGATCTCGGGTCCGCAGATCGACGGCGATCAATCACGCAACGTTTTCGGCGCGGCGATCGGCCTGCTTGTCTCGTGGGAGCCGTTCGACTTCGGCCGGCGTCAAGCGGAGGTCGACGCCGCCGCCGTTGGAAAGGCCCGGGCCGAATCGTCGATCGCGCGCGCGAAACTGGACGCCGGCGCAGCGGCGGCCGATGCGTATCTCTCGGTTGTCGCGGCGCAGCAG
Organism: Acidobacteriota bacterium; assembly: GCA_016871055.1. Classification (GTDB taxonomy): domain Bacteria; phylum Acidobacteriota; class Terriglobia; order Bryobacterales; family Bryobacteraceae. The sequence goes on along the minus strand of VFZW01000059.1, from coordinate 20,982 downwards.
ACGGTAGCGGCCGCGCAGGCGTCGCTTGATCGCTATCGCCAGTTCGAGACCATCATCGACGCACTTGTGAAAGCGGAACTGCGGCCCGGCGCCGATCTCGCGCGCATGCAAGCCGAGCGCATCGTCGCCGAGACGAATATCATCCGCGCCGAACAGGCCGTCGCCCAGGCGAAGGCGCTGCTGGAGCAATACACCGGCGAGCCCGCGGCCACGGTTGATTCGGCTCCCTTCGTGAAAATCGCCGAGCCTGTTAATGCCGCCTCCGGAGCGCATCCCTATTTGCGCGAGCAGCAGTTCTCGATTGATGAAGTGATCGCGCGCATGAAGGCCATCGACAAAAGCTGGTATCCGCGATTCTCGGCGCAAGCGGCCGCATTTGGCCGCGGCAGCGGCGCACGGGTGGGAGGCCCCTTCGCCGGCGGCGGGCGCGGGCTGTATCCCGATCACGGCAACTGGGCCGTTGGATTCTCGGCGACGTTTCCGATTCTCGATTACAGAGCGCTTCGCGCGCGCAAGGAGATCGAACTGCAAAGGCAACGCAAGGAAGAAGCGAGGCGCGAGTTGATCGAACGCGAACTCGCCGGCCGCGCCGCGCAGGCGCGCGCGCAACTCGACGGCGCCAAACGCATCGCCGAGATCGCACCGAAGCAGATCGCCGCGTTGCAGGCCGCGCTGGACCAATCGCAAGCGCGCTACAAGGCGGGTCTCGGAACCCTTCTGGAAGTTGCCGACGCGCAGCGCCAATTGACGCAGGCCGAAATTGAAATATCGATCGCGCGCATCGCCGTCTGGCGCGCGGAACTCTCGCTCGCCTACGCGCAGGGCGATCTCGAGCCCTTCCTGGCGAGGCTTCCGTAAATGCGTCTCGTACTCGCAGCTTTGCGAAAGCCCATCGCCGTTTTGGTCGCCGTGCTCGGCATCCTCGGCGCGGCGGGGCTTGCAGTCAACCGCATGCCGGTCGATATCTTCCCGGCGCTCGGCGCGCCGGCGATCTACGTCGCACAGCCCTATGGCGGCATGGACCCAGCGCAGATGGAAGGCTACCTGACGTACTACTACGAGTATCACTTCCTCTACATCGCGGGCATCGAGCACGTCGAGTCGAAGAACATTCAGGGCGCGTCTCTGATGAAGCTCGTCTTTCATCCGGGAACCGACATGGATCAGGCGATGGCACAGGTGGTCGGCTATGTCACGCGGTCGCGCGCGTTCATGCCACCCGGCGTCGTCGGGCCTTTCATAACCCGCTTCGACGGCGGCAGCCTTCCTGTTGGACAGCTAATTTTCTCCAGCGCGACGCGGAGTCCGGGCGAAATGCAGGACATCGCGTTGAATCGCGTGCGGCCGCTGTTTGCGACGCTTCCGGGCGTGTCCGCGCCGCCTCCGTTCGGCGGTAATCAACGCACGATCGTGATCCGGCTCGATCCGGACAAGATGCGCACGCACCGCATCTCGCCGGATGAAGCGATCAAGGTTGTCAATCGTGCATCGACCGTTCAGCCTTCAGGCAATTTGCGCATTGGCGACTTCAATACAATCACGCAGACCAACGCAGCGCTGGGCGGGAACTTGGGCGAGTTGCTCTCGGCGCCGCTGCGGCCAGGCGAAACACCGCCTGTGTTTCTGCGCGATATTGCGACGGTTGAAAGCGGCACGGACATCATTACCGCCTACGCGCATGTGAACGGCAAACGCACCGTCTACATGCAGGTGACCAAGCGCGCCGATGCGTCGAGCGTCGATGTGCTCCGGCGCGTCCGCGCGAACCTGCCCGCATTCAAAGCGGTGTGCCCGGACGATGTCGATGTGCGGCTCGAGTTCGATCAGTCGCGCTTCGTGACCTCGGCGTTGCGATCGCTGGTCAATGAAGCCGCGCTTGGCGCGTTGTTGACCGCGCTGATGGTCTTGTTGTTTCTGCGCGACTGGCGCGGCAGCCTGATTGTCGTCGCGACGATCCCGATTTCGCTGCTCGCCGCGGTGATTGGCTTGTGGGCCTTCGGGCAAACGATCAACATCATGACGCTGGCCGGACTTGCGCTTGCCGTCGGCGTGCTGGTCGACGAAGCGACGGTGGAGATCGAGAACATTCACGCCCACATGGCCGAGGGGCTCAACCGGGCGCGCGCGGTTTACGAAGCCGCGTCGAAGACGGCGCTGGCGCGGTTCCTTTCGATGCTCTCGGTGCTTGCCGTGTTCCTGCCGTCGTTCTTCATGACCGGAGTCGCGCGACAGCTATTCGTGCCGCTGTCGCTTGCGGTCGGTCTCGCCATGATCGCGTCGTATCTGCTTTCGAGCACGCTGGTGCCGGTGCTTGCGACGTGGATGATGCGCCACTCGAGGAGTCCCGTAGCGACGTTTGCGTTCTACGAAAACTACGTGCGGGGCATCTTGCGAGCGAAGTTTGTCATCGTGCCGGTGTATATGATCGCATCGATCGGCGCGGTTTACGTGCTCTTACCCGGCATCGGCAGAGAGTTGTTCCCCGAAGTCGACACGGGCCAGTTCAAGCTACGGCTTCGCGCGGCAACGGGCACGCGCATCGAACGCACGGAGTTGGTCGCGTTGAAGGCGCTGGAGATTATCGAGCGCGAGGTGGGCGGCAAAGCGAACGTCGAAATTTCGAGCGGATTTATCGGCGTGCAACCGGCCAGCTACCCGATCAACACCCTGTATTTATGGACCTCCGGACCGCATGAAGCGGTTCTGCAAGTCTCGCTGAAACCGAGCGCGAAACCGCGCGGGGAAGCGCTAAAGGAGAAACTGCGCGCGGCATTCGCCGCGGAACTCGGCAATACCAAGATCTCTTTTGAGGCGGGCGATATCGTAGCCGAGGTGTTCTCGTTCGGCTCGCCAACGCCGATTGAAGTGGCCATGCAAGGCCCCGCGCTCCCGGCGAATCTGGAGCACGCGCAGAAGGTGATGCGCGAGTTGTTGCGAGTGAATACGCTGCGCGATGTGCAGTTTGCGCAGCCGCTCGACTATCCGACGCTCGACGTGAAGATCGATCGCGAACGCGCCGGTCAATACGGGCTGACGATGCAGGACGTCGCACGGTCGGTCGTCGCGGCGACATCGTCGTCGCGCTTCATCGAACCAAACTACTGGCGCGATCCCGCGAGCGGCAACGCCTTCCAGATCCAGGTTGAAATTCCGCAGCACCGCATGGCGTCGGTGCAGGATTTGAACGATCTTCCCGTGATGCAGAACCGCCAGGCGCGGCCGACGCTGAGCGATCTGGCGACGGTCGAACGCGGCCGTATCTTCGGACAGGTGGAACGCTACAACATGCAGCGCGTGGTTTCGATCACGGCCAACATCCACGGCAAGCCGTTGAGCGAAGCGCAGAAAGAAATCAGTGCGGCGATCGCCAAGGCCGGCGCGGCGCCGCGCGGCGTTACGGTCAACGTGCGCGGGCACATTCCGCCGCTGCGCGAAACTCTTGACGGCCTGCAGACGGGGTTGCTGATCGCGATCGCGGCGATTTTCCTGCTGCTCACCGCCAACTTCCAGAGTTTCCGGCTGGCGCTGGCGATCGTGCTGACCACGCCCGCCGTCGTCGCCGGCGCGTTGCTCGCGATGAAGGTCACCGGCACGACGCTCAACGTGCAGAGCTATATCGGCGCGATCATGGCCACCGGCATCGCGACGGCCAATTCGATCTTGATGATTACATTCTGCGAAGCCGCCCGCGCGCAGGGCCGCGATGTGATCGAAGCGGCGACTATCGGCGCTTCCGGCCGTTTCCGCGCGATCGTCATGACCGCGGCGGCGATGATCGCGGGCATGATTCCGATCGCGCTCGGCATGGGCGAAGGCAGCGAGCAGACCGTGCCGCTCGGCCGCGCCGTCATCGGCGGACTGATCGCCGCGACCATTACAACACTTACCGTTTTGCCGGCCCTCTACGCGATGCTCCAATCGCGCGCCACCCGGCATTCGAAATCTCTCGACCCGAACGACCCCATGAGCCGGTACTATGAACGCGCGTAATCTGATTTTCCTCGTCTCGACACTGGCGGCCGCCCAGGAAACAACGGCTGTTGTGACCAAGGTCATCGACCGCAAGCTGAAACTCCCCGCCGAGATTTTGCCCTATCAGGCCGTCGACATCGTCGCGCGCGTGCAGGGTTTTGTCGAGCGCGTCATCGTCGACCGCGGCTCCGCGGTGCGCCAGGGCGAATTACTGATTGAACTGAAAGCGCCCGAAATGAAGGCGCAATTGGCCGAGCACGAGGCGAAGGCGCTGGCCATCGAGAGTCAGCGCGCCGAAGCCGAGGCGAAGCAGGCGGCGATGGAAGCGACGCTTTCGCGATTGAAGGACGCGGCGAAGACGCCGGGGGCGATCGCGGCGAACGAGATCGTGCAATACGAGAAGGGCGTGGAAGCGCAGAAGGCGCTCATTCGAAGCATTCATACGCAAGCGGCGGCGGCGCGCGCATCGGCGGCGGCGTTGAACGAGATGCTTGAGTATCTCGACATCAGCGCGCCGTTCGACGGCATTATCACCGAGCGCCGCTTGCACCCCGGCGCGCTGGCGGGCCCGAGTGCGGGAACGCTGTTGCGACTGGAGCAGACGAACCGGCTGCGTGTGGTCGTCGCTGTGCCTGAAAGCGAGATCGGCGGCATCATCCGCGGCGCACACGTGCCGTTCACGGTGCAGGGCGGGATTTCGGGAAGTGGCGTGGTCACACGGCTGGCCCGGAGCCTCGATCCGAAGACGCGCACGATGCCGGTTGAGCTTGACGTGCAGAATGGGAGCGGCGTGCTGGCGCCCGGCATGTACGCCGAGGCGACTTGGCCCGTGCGTAAGGCGAAGGCGTCGATACTGGTACCGCCGACGGCTGTGGTGACCACCACCGAGAAGATGTTCGTCATCCGCAATGCGGACGGCAAGGCGGAGCATGTACCGGTGTCGAAGGGCGTGCCGGTTGGGGATTTGATCGAGGTGTTTGGGGATCTGAAGGCGGGCGATCTGGTTGTTAAGCGCGGGTCGGATGAGATCCGGGCGGGGCAAACCCTCAAATAAATAGGCTATCCTAGGGGCATTGCTGCCAATCCGCCCGGGTACGGCGGTTGAAACGTTGTCTCCTAGTAAATGGGAATGGAAGCGCCTAGCTTCCGGGTACATTAAATCCAACCCGCGCGATGACCGTCTGCGCGGCAAATTTTTGAGGGTACAAATGAACACCAAACTTCGGCATGCGCTGACAGCGCTGCTATTGACCGTGCCTATGTTCGCCCAAATCACGGGTGACTTGGTGGTCCGAGTAAACGACTCCTCTTCGGCCGCAATTTCCGGTGCGAAGGTGGTTGCGAAGAACATCGCGCAAGGCTCAGCGCGCGAACTACAAACAGACCTCCAGGGCGAAGCGCGCTTCACGCTATTGACAGTCGGTGACTACGAGGTTCGCATTGAGAAGGCCGGATTTGCCGCAGCCACCACGCGAACTACCGTCAACACTGGCGGCATCCGCGAACTGAAAACCACGCTCGAAGTTTCCACCACGCGTCAGGAGATCGTAATCGAAGAAGCGGCCGTCGCTATCAACACGACTTCCGCGCAGTTGGGATCGGTCGTAGAATCCAAAGCAATCATCTCGTTGGCTCTACCCAACGGTGTTCTGTCACTTGCCGGCACGACCCCAGGTGTAATTCCGGTGACCGCCCGCAACCCGTTTCTCGGTCAAGGCAGCTTTAACTCGAATGGCGGACGCGGACGCGGCAACAACATCACGATTGACAACGCAAACGCAACCGACGTATCCACGACCGGCGGGGCCGGCATCGGCACCGTTCCGCTGGACGCAATCAAAGAAGTCAACGTCATCTCCAACAACTTCAACGCCGAGTATGGCCGCAACGCCAGTTCGCAGTTCCAGATCGTCACCAAGAGCGGCACCAACGATTATCACGGCACACTGGTCGAGTTCTTCAAGAACGACAAATTGAATGCCCGCGACTATTTCGACCGTTCCGGTAAGGCCGCCATTCTCCGCGACAACGACTGGGTGGCGCAGGGCGGCGGGCGCATTATCCGCAACAAGCTGTTCTTCTATGGCACGTACGAGCAACAGAAGATTCGCGGCAGCGGCGGCACCCGCATCGCAACCGTTCCCACTCCAGCGCAGGTTTCGGGTATCACCAATCCCGCCGCGCGCCAACTCTTTGAGGCAGTCAAAGGCGTCAGTTCGCCGTCTGGCACACTTTCGTTCTCCGCTCCTCTTGGCACTAATTCCACAGCGTACTCTTCCAAGATCGACTGGAACATCTCCGACCGGACCACCATCTCGGGCCGGTACGCCTCCCAGAAAACTGCGAACAACAGCCCCGGTTTGACGTTCATCAGCTCCAATATTCCGACCAATGGCGCAAGCTCGACCAACAAGCCGCAAGCGTTCACGATAAACTTCACGCATGTACAGAGCGCTTCGCTTGTCATTAACAATACAACCGGATTCCTCCGCAGCCTGCCGAACTTTACTCCTCTTGAAAGGATTACCGCGCCGAGCGTGGGCTTCCAGGACGGAACGTCCGAACTCGGCTCCTGGGCGGGAATTCCGCAAGGCCGCACGCAGAACGTCTACAACAACTTGACTACCGTGACCAAAACGGCCAACACGCATAACTTCAAGTTCGGCTACAACATCGAACGCATCCAGGCCAACAGTATCTTTGATTCGAACGTTCGCGGCTCGTTGACGTTTGCCAACTTCGCGGCCTTCCAGACCGGAACGCCCGTGCAGTATTCGCAGCGTTTCGGCGGTTCGATCCGAGGCAACCGCGTCACCAACCACGGCATGTTCGCGCAGGACGACTGGCGGCTTCGGCGTGATCTCACGCTCAACGTCGGCATCCGTGTTGAGGTTGCCGGTGGCGTCAGCGAAGTCAACGGACTCCTGTCCAATCTCAATTTGAATCGCCAGCAGGCGCTTGGCGGTGCGGGCACGGGCGCGTTCGGTTCGATCGAAGTCACGCCAACCGCATTCAACCGCAACGCCAATTGGGGCCCCCGCTTCGGCTTCGCATGGAATCCGAACGGCGGCAAGATGAGCGTTCGCGGCGGGTACGGAATCGCCTACGATTTCATCTTCTTGAATCCGATTACCAACCTCCGCTTTTCTCCGCCGTTCATGTACAACTTCTCGACGACCGATTTCAGCGGCGCCAATAACCTCGCCGGGTTGCTCAGCGGAGCGAGCCCGTTCCAACAGACAGGACGCGCTACCGTCGGCAACTTTGGAACCACCGTTCGCAACTTCGGCTCGTTGGCTCCGGTTGATTACGCGATGGCCAATCCCCAAGTGCAATCCTGGAACCTCACCGCGGAACGCCAGATGGGCACTGGCTTCATTGGCAGCATCGGCTACGTTGGCACGAAGGGTAACTTCCTGCAGCGTGCACGTCCGATCAATCTCGTCCGGCCTGGCGTGCTGACTCCGGCCACATCGCTAGCCGACGAGACCGCACGTATCGCCGAGTTCCGCGCGATCAACGCAGGGCTAAACGCCCCGCCTACCTTGCAGACCAACCGTATCGATCCGCGCTTTACCACCATCACCCTTAACGAATCGTCGGCGAACTCGAACTTCCATTCGTTTCAGGCCAAATTCAACCGAACGTTCCGTTCCGGCTTCGGATTTACAACGTCGTATACCGTTTCGAAATCGATCGACGACGTTTCCGATGTGCTTGGCGTTCTCGCCACCGACACGCCAGCCCAGCAGAATCCGAACGACAACCGCAACAACCGCGGTGTATCGGCGTTCGACGTGCCCCAGCGCTTCGTAGTCACGCATAGCTACGACTTGCCGAAGTTTGCAAGCTCCCACGCGGCGGTCCGGCACGCGGCCGGCGGCTGGAACTTGAGCGGTATCTTCCAACTCCAATCGGGATTCCCGCTGAACATCGTGTCCGGCGCCCGCATGGCGCTGCCTGATCCGATTCTTCTCGGCGGCAACGGTGCGGTTCGACCGAACATCAGCGGACCGCTGAATCTGAAGTTCGAGCCAAACCCTGGCACGGTTCCGGCGGCCATCCAAAAGGTGGCGAACTCCAACCTGACGCAGCCGCTGCTCGGCAATTTCGGCAACCTTGGCCGAAATGTCATCCGTATCAACGGTACCACTCAATATGACATGACGCTGCAGAAAGAGTTCATGTTCACCGAGCGGTATCGTTTCCAACTACAGAGCCAGTTCGGCAACCTGTTCAACAACACGTCGTTCTCTCGTCCCGGCGCTTCGCTGGCCGCCCCGGCGACGTTCGGCTTCTACCAGGACACCGACACCAACTCGCGTGTCATAACGTTGGTTGCGCGCTTCATTTTCTAAGCGGCAATTCAACCCAATCAACCGACAGCCGCGCTCATTAGGCGCGGCCGTTGCCATTCTCACCCCGCTAAAATAGAATCTTCCATGCGCATCGCGCTCGGCCAGATCAACACCACTGTCGGCGACCTCGCAGGGAACGCCGCGCTCATATTGAAGACCGCTCGAAAGGCCGCCGAAGGCGCCGCCGATGTCGTCGTCTTTCCGGAGCTCTCGCTCATCGGCTATCCGCCGCAGGATCTCCTCGACCGCCCCGCGCTGTTCGAACAAGCCGCGCGCACGCTCGATCAACTTGCCGCCGACGCCGCTTCCCTCCGCATCTCCATCGTCTGCGGCACGGTCGAACAAGCCGCCGTCGATGAAGGCAAACGCATCTGGAACACCGCCGCGGTTCTGCAACGCGGCAAGGTCCACTTCCGCCAGCACAAGATGCTACTGCCCAACTACGACGTCTTCGACGAGCAGCGCTACTTCCGCTCGGCCGATAAACAGGAGTTGCTGCAACTCGGCGCCAGCCCCGTCGCATTGACGATTTGCGAAGACGCCTGGAACGACAAGCGCTACTGGGACAAACGGCTCTACGAACGCGATCCGGTCGACGAACTGGCCGCGCAGGGCGCGAAGGTGCTCATCTCTATCAACGCGTCGCCGTATCAAATCGGCAAGCGCGCGCGCCGCCGCGACATTTTCGCCGCGGCCGCGCGTCATCACGGCATCCCGGTCGTCTATATCAATCAAGCCGGCGGCAACGATCAACTTGTCTTCGACGGCTCCAGCTTCGCACTCGACGCCACCGGCAAACTCATCGCGCAAGCTGCCAGCTTCGCCGAAGACCTCGTTTTCGTCGACACAAACACGCTGCGCGGCGATGTCCATGCCACGCACGCCGATGAAGACGAGGCCGTTTACGAAGCGCTCGTGCTCGGCACGCGCGACTACATGCGCAAGTGCGGATTCTCGAAGGCCGTCATCGGGTTTTCAGGCGGCATCGACAGTTCGCTCGTCGCCTGCATCGCGGTCGAGGCGCTCGGCAAAGCGAACGTCACCGGCATCGGCATGCCGGGGCCATTTTCGTCCGAGCACTCGGTGACCGACGCGCGGGCGATGGCCGAGCGGCTCGGCGTACGTTTTGAGATCGTCTCGATCAACGACGGGTATCATGCGGCGAATAAAGCTTTGGCGCCCATATTCGCGGGCCTTCCGAACGACGTCACCGAAGAGAACATTCAATCGCGCCTGCGCGGCCTCACTCTGATGGCCTTCTCGAACAAGACCAATGCGCTGGTGCTGACGACGGGCAACAAAAGCGAAATCGCCGTCGGCTACTGCACGCTCTACGGCGACATGTGCGGCGGCCTCGCCGTCATTTCCGACATCCCCAAGACGCTTGTCTACCGCCTCTGCCGCGTCGCCAACAAACGGCTCGGCGATGCGATTCCCGAGAGCGTTTTCAACAAACCGCCATCGGCCGAACTGCGCCCCGATCAGAAGGACTCCGACTCGCTTCCCGAGTACGATGTCCTCGATCCGATTCTCAAAGCCTACGTCGAAGACGACCTTGCGCCCGCGGTCATCGCCGAACGGCTCAGTCTCAACATCGATCTCGTACGCGATGTCACGCGCAAGGTCGACCGAAACGAATACAAGCGGCAGCAAGCCGCGCCCGGAATTAAGGTCACGTCGAAGGCGTTCGGCATCGGCCGCCGCTATCCGATCGCACAGAGGTATCGCGAATGAAACGATTGATTTGGATCACGCTCGGCATCGGCGCCGGCATCACCGCGCTTGTCTCGCAGCCGGAAGGCCGCGAACTGGTCGGCGCGCTTCCAGGCGGGAGGTTCCTTTTGCCCACCGGCGCCGTCGTCAAACCGGCCGGCGCGCAACTTGAGCTCGACACGTTCCCGATGACGGCGCTGCTCACGCCGAACAAGAAACACCTTCTCGTTTTGCACGGCGGCTACAATCAGCCGAGCATTCACGTGCTCGATCCGGCCACGCTTCGCACCCGTTCCACCATCACGCTCGAAGACGCCTGGCTCGGCCTCGCCATTCATCCAAACGGCACGTCTGTCTATGTCTCCGGCGGCTCGACCCACTCGGTCTACGAACTCACGCTCTCCGATGAAGGCCGCCTGACGATGAACCGCACCTTCGAGTTCACGTCCAAAGCGCAGCGCAAGCCCACGGACTTCGTCGGCGATGTTGCGCTCTCTCCGGATGGCCGGCTGATCTTCGCCGCCGACCTGTTTCACAACACCGTCAAGGTCATCAATCCGCAGTCGGGCCGCGTTATCGACGACTTCAAGACCGCGGCGCGGCCGTATCGGATTCTGTTGCATCCCGACGGCAAGTCGTTCTTCGTTTCCAGTTGGGCCGATGCCGTCGTCACGCAACACGACTCCGACAACGGCCGTGTCCTTTCGCGCACCAACGTCGGGCCGCATCCGACCGACATGATCTGGCGCGAGAAGAAAACGGCGGAGGAAGAAGGCGAGTCGCAGCAGTTCAAGGCGCGTATCTTCGTGACACTCGGCAATACGAATACGGTGCGGGTGCTCGCGGTGACCGAATCGAAGGATGTGCGCGGCATCGAGAATATCAACGTGTCGCTCGATCCGATGTCGCCCGCGGGCATGACGCCGAGCGGCCTGGCGTTGAGCGAGGACAAGAACTCCTTGTTTGTTGTCTGTTCGGATGCGAACGCGGTCGCGGTTGTCGACGTGATGACGGCCAAGAGCCGCGTCGCCGGATTCATCCCGACGGGCTGGTATCCGACGGCGGCGGCGTTTCTTCCGAACGAGCGGCTGATGGTTCTGAACGGGCGCGGCTCGCGTAGTTTCGCCAATCCGCGCGGGCCCAGCCCGATACGCTCACCAGCGAATATTCACTCAGGCTCTTCCAGCCCGCAATATGTCGGCCGCCTGCAGCGCGGCTCGGCGTCGGTTGTGAGTTCGCTGACCGATGAGAATCTGCTCGCATGGACCAACACCGTGCGAGATAACACGCCGTACAGGCGCGAGAAACTCGACCGCGCGCACAACGCCGGCGGCAACATCATCCCCGCGACAGCCGATGACAAATCAGCCATCGAGCACGTCGTCTACATCATCAAGGAGAACCGCACCTACGATCAGGTGCTCGGCGATATCGGCAAGGGCAACAGCGATCCGTCGCTTACGCTGTTCGGCGAGAACACGACACCCAACCAGCACAAGATGGCGCGCGAATTTGTGCTGCTCGACAACTTCTACGTCAACGCCGACGTGTCCGCCGACGGCCACAACTGGTCGCTGGCCGCCATCGCACCCGACTACACGCAGCGCATGTGGCCGAACTCCTACGCAAAGCGCCGCGGTACGTCCGACTATTCCGGCCAGGAACGCGCCAACACGCCGCCCGCCGGCTACATTTGGAACAACGTTCTGGCCAAGGGCCTCACGCTGCGGAACTACGGTAACTGGGTTTCGAACAAGCCGATCGCCGAAGCGTCGAACGGCGATCACATCGCGGCGTTCCGCGATCCCGCTCTTGCGGCGCACACGCTGCGTTCCTACCGCGGCTACGATCTCGATTACACCGACGTCGATCGCGCCAACGCCTTTCTGGCCGATCTCGCCAAGCTCGAATCGAACAAGAGCTTTCCGCGCTTCGCGGTAGTGCGCCTTGGCAACAATCACACCAACGGCGCGGCCGCCGGCAAGCGCACTCCGACGGCAATGGTCGCCGATAACGACTACGCGCTCGGCATGATCGTCGAAGCGCTCACACGCAGCCAGTTCTGGCAAAAAATGGCGATTTTCATTCTAGAAGACGATGCGCAGAACGGCGCCGATCACGTCGACTCCCATCGCTCGCCGGCGTTTGTCGTCTCGCCTTTCGCCAAGCGCGGCGTGGTCGATTCGAGTTTCTACAACACGACTTCGATGCTGCGCACGATGGAGTTAATTCTCGGACTCCGCCCGATGACGATACACGACGCGGGCGCGCGCCCGATGCTGGGCGCGTTCGCCGCCGCGCCGGACTTCAAGCCGTTCGAAGCGGAAAAGCCGCGCGTTTCGCTCGACACGCGCAACCCCGCCAACACGGCGCTGGCGCGCCGCACCGCCAAGATGGACTTCGAAGAAGCCGACGAAGTGGACGACGACGAACTCAATCGAATCCTGTGGCTCGCTGTGCGCGGCACCGAGCCGCCCGCGCCGGTCCGGAGCATCTTTGGCCAATAACATCGACGTCGTATTCCTCTGGCACATGCACCAGCCCTTTTACAAGGACCTGGTGCGCGGCGAGTACAAGCTGCCGTGGACACGCCTGCACGGCCTCAAGGACTACTACGGCATGGTCGAAGTCCTGCGCGCGTTTCCGAAGGTGCGCCAGACGTTTAACCTTGTGCCGTCGATGCTCGTGCAGCTCGATGAGTACGCGCGCGGCGAAGCCGACGATCCGTTCCTGCGGCTCGCCGTCAAACCCGCCGAAGAACTAACCGAAGCCGAGAAGCGGTTTCTCACGCGCTACTTTTTCCAGGCCAACGTCGACCACCTGATCAACCGCTACCAGCGCTACGCCGAGTTGCACAACACGCGCAGCCGCGCCTGGGATACGCAGGATTATCGTGATTTGCAGGTGCTCTCGCAGCTTGCGTGGTTCGATGAGTTCTTCATCGCCGGGAACGCATTGGCGCGGAAAGGTCGCGACTTCACGCCCGAAGATCAGGCCGAAATGGCTCGCCAGCAACTGGACATTCTCGGCCGCGTCATACCGGTTTATCGCGAGTTTTCCGCCTCGGGACAGATCGAAATATCGACGACGCCGTTTTATCACCCCATTCTCCCGCTGGTCTGCGACTCCGACATCGCCGCGATCTCCCATCCCCACGTGCCGCTCCCGGCGCGCTTTCGTTATCCCGAAGACGCTCGCGAGCAGTTGCGGCGCGCCCGCGTCTACATGGAGAAGACGTTGGGCATCGCGCCGCGCGGATTGTGGCCTTCGGAAGGATCGGTCTCCGACGAAGCGCTCACGCTGGCCGCTGAGTGCGGCTTCGAGTGGTTCGCTACCGACAACGGTGTGCTCGGCCGCACGCTCGGGCGCGATGCGGGCGTCGTCGAAACGTACAAGCCTTACGAGTGGCGGCATTCGATGAAGGGCATCTTCCGCGATCACTACTTGAGCGACCTCGTCGGCTTCACGTATTCCAAGATGGGCGCCGAGCAAGCGGCGGATCATCTGATGGCGCGCATCCTCGAAAACGCCGGTGGCCGCGATGCGCTGGTGCCGGTAATCCTCGACGGTGAAAACGCCTGGGAGTATTTTCCCGAGAGCGGCCGCGAGTTCCTGCGGCAGTTGTATCAACGGCTTTCCGATACGCCGGGAGTTCGTGCCGTTACTGTGAGTGAGGCGCTCGAACGGCACGCGGCCACGCCGCTGACGGGCATCTTCCCAGGCTCATGGATCAGTTCCAACTTCGACGTGTGGATCGGCTTCGACGAAGACAATCTGGCGTGGGAGTACCTGCGGCGCGCCCGCGAGGCTTACGACAAATACTCCTCGAAGGTCGACTCGGAGAGCCGCGCGATGGCCTACGAAGAACTGCTCATCGCCGAAGGCTCGGACTGGTGCTGGTGGTATGGTCCGCATCACGATTCGGCCAATCGCGTCGAGTTCGATCAGCTCTATCTGGATCATCTGTCGAATGTGTATCGATTGCTAGGCCAGCCCGCGCCGATCGAGTTGAGCCGTCCGATTCTGAAACTTGCTTCCGCCGAACACAATGTGCCGCCCAGCGGCGCAATTTCGCCCACGCTCGACGGCGAAGTGACTTCTTACTTCGAGTGGCTTGGCGCGGGTGAATATGCCGTCGACCAACGCCAGGGCGCGATGCACGGCGGGCGCAGCGGCCTGCAGATGTTGCGCTACGGCGCCAGTGAATCGCACTTGTTCTTGCGTTTCGATTTCGACCCGGTGCCGGAATGGTCGACGCTGGAAATCCGCGTCAAGACCGCGGACGACGAGATCCGCCTGCGCCCCGGCGCATACGCCGCCGCGCGGGTCGCGGAGGCTGCCGTGCCGCTCGGTAAGGACCGTTCCATCCAGTTTCAGATCTCGCTGTGGCTGGACGGAATCCCTGTTGAATCGCTGCCGGTCGATGGCTGGTTGCGGGTCGAGATTCCGGCAGCGAATTGGCGGGTGTAGGGGCTATTTCTCGATTGCCCAATAGTGGCTCTCGGGGCGGCTCGATGTCCAAGAGATGCCTTTCCCGTCCGGAAGGAACGCAAGGGCATTGATGCGGGTTGAGGAGCTCAGTCCGGTTCCGGCGACCTCCTTTACAGATCCACCATCGACGGGTATCAGGGCAAGACTCTCTCTGTTCTTGGTCCCACGCTGGCTCCGCACCAAGAGATATCTCCCATCGGGGCTCCACGCGATATTCGATCCAGCGATTTGGTACCACCCTTCATCCAACTTGCGCACCGTACCCGCCGCGAGATCGACGACACGGAGCGTCCCAGGTCGATCATCCTTCCATTCACCGGAGGCGATCGCGATGCGTTTTCCGTCAAGAGACAGTGCGATTGATCCGACTTCTTCATCGGATTGGAAAACAACTCGGCTTTCGCTCGTTGCTATGTTCACTGCCCGAATTTGGCGATTCCCTGGGCCACCCCTCCGGTAGAAACTTTCGCCGTCCGGCGCGACCTCGCGATTGTCGCAGCCTTGGTCAATCCGCGTCGATTCCCCGCTCTGGACATCGATCCGGTACAAGCCTCTCACACCGGCGGATTCACCCTCTCCGTAAATGAACTTCGTATCCGCCGACCAGAACATCCGCGGGCCGCCTGCTAGGCCCATGTTCGACAGCACCAACTCACGTTCACCGCCGTCTCTCATGTCGCGAATCATCAGCCGCGAACCATAGCGGAACGGACCGACTCGAAGATAGCTCAACCAGCGGCCATCTTTCGACCAAGTCGCGGCGTAGGCTCGATTCGCTGACTTCGGAGCGATTAACTGGGGCTGGCCCAATTCTCCAGTCGTTGTATTCAGCGTGGCCGAAAGCGCAGCGACCCGCGGTATCCGTTCCCCTCCGAAAATCGTGCCGCGCGCGCTGATTCCAACGATGAATTCTCCAGGCGACGTTTCGCGGATGAGAACGGGTGTTCCCGCTGCCGCGCCGTCCCGCACCGGCATGCTGTATAACGCGCTCTTCCCTCCCTCCCGCTTCCAAAACACAAGCCCATCGTCCGGCCAACCTTCAAAAACTCCCAGCGCCGATACGGTCGTCACTCCGCCTCCACCGACGGGTTTGGAGTAGATTTTCGAACCGGACGCTTGAGGCTCGCTCCAGGCAACGTACTTGCCGTCCGGCGAGAAGGCCCCGCGTTCCTCAATTCGGCCAGCATATTCAAATGAGTGCAGTATCCGCAGAGATCCGTCGGCAACCGCGACCGTCGCGATTTCAAATGTGCTCACGCCCTTCGAGGCCGAGTGGCTCAAAGCCACAAGAAGCAACTTCCCGTCCGGGGACCAATTCAGAGGAACGCCCCACTCCTGCGAATCCTTTGAGTGACGCCCCACATAAATTGTTCGCTCGCCGGAACCATCGGTACCTACGATACGGATTTCACCGTTGTTTTTCCCGGCGTAGTGCCACGCAGCCATCCATTTACCGTCTCGCGAGATGGCGCCTTGATCCGCATATCCGGCGGTTTCGCTCCAAGATCCCCACTTCGTTAACTCACGGCATTCACCGGTCACGGCGTCGATAACTCCGATATTTGCAGTCGAGTACTCCGTCGCGCCCAATAGCTTCCCATCAGCGCTAACGTTCCAAGGACTGCACTGTTGCACATCCCCAATCGGTATACGCCGCTGTGTTCCTGCGGTGACAGCGACACCCAACTTCATCCGCGCCACCGCCACCTGCTCCTTCTGATCGCCATAGTCGCGCACCAGTTGCTCATAGAAGCCCCGCGCCTTCGCGTCGCCCATTTTCTGGTGGCACTCGGCCAGCTGCAATAGCGCCTTCGCCGCCGTCGCCCGATCGTTGCGCGCCTCTTTCAGCGCCTTTTCAAAGAGCGCAATCGCGCCCTTCAAATCTCCTTCGAGCGTCTCCTTGCGGATCGCCCGCTCCAACGTCACGCTGGCCTGCGCCAAAAGCGCGGCGGCACTGAGCAAAGTAAGAATGAGTTTCATAGTGCCAGAGTAAAGATCGAACGCGAGGCCATCGCCACGATTGTGTGAGGACTCGATGAGAAGTCAGCCATCGAGCCGGTACCCCATGCCGCGCACACTCACGATCTCCAGGCCCGCGAGCTTGCGGCGGAGGTTCACGATGTGCGCATCGACTGCGCGCTCGGTGATGTAGGTGTCGCGGCCCCACGCCAGATCGATCAGTTGATTGCGGCTCAGCAGGCGACCGCGATTGCGGACGAACGTCAGCGCCAGTTTGTACTCAAGCGGCGTGACATCGACACGTTGCCCGTCGCATCGTACTTCGCCGCGGTCTTCGTCGACGGTGATGCCGCTCGGCGCGGCAGACTTTGGTTGCGTGCGCAGCCGCGCGCGAATCCGCGCCCGAAGTTCGCGCGGACTGAAGGGTTTGGTGATGTAGTCGTCGGCGCCAAGGTCGAGCCCGAGCACCTTCTCCGCCTCATGTGTGCGCGCGGTAAGAAATAGAATCGGCGTCGTCACGCCGGACTTGCGCAGTTCGCGGCAGACGTCGAAGCCGTCCTTGCCCGGCAGCATGACGTCGAGCAGGATCAGATCGAAGCGCGGCTCGCGGCCAAGAGTGCTGGCGGCGGGCCCGTCGGCGGCGGTCTCGACTTCGTAGCCCTCTAGCCGCAGATCGTCCTCCAGCATGCGGGCGATTTCCGGTTCATCCTCGACGATCAGGATGCGGGCCATTGTTGTCCTCCATTGGAATTGTCAACGTAAATACGCTCCCTTCGCCAGCGGCCGGTTCGACATCGACGCGGCCGCCGTGCGCTTTGGCGATCTGCGCGACGATGGCCAGGCCGATGCCTGTTCCGCGAATGCCCGCGCGCCGCGCACTTTCGGCGCGATAGAACTGGTCGAAGATGCGGGTGCGGTCGCCGGCCGCGATACCGATACCGTGGTCGCGCACGTCCCATTTTACAGCGCCGCCGTCAACCCGCACGTTAACCGCAACCTCGCGAGATGCCCCGGAATACTTCACGGCATTATCGAGCAGATTCCACAAGGCGCGGCCGACCGCCTCGCCGTCTGCGTTGATTACGGCTTCGGGAACGTCTCCAACTTCCACACGAAAGCCATTTTCGGCCACAACGCGCGAAAACTCATCGACGACTCGAACGCTGAAAGGGCGTACATCGAGCGGCGCGCGCCGGTAATCGCTCACGCGCCGGAAATCGAGCAAGTCTTCCACGAGCCGCTGCAAGCGGTCCGCCGCCACGCCGAGCGAGTGATAGTACGATTGCCGCCGCTCTTCCGTTGCAAGCCGTCCGTCCTCAAGCACCTCCGCGATTTGCCGGATCGTAGTGAGTGGCGTTCGAAATTCATGCGACACCGCCGCGACAAAATCTTCCTGCATGCGGGCCAGCGCCAACTCCCGCCGTACGGCTCGCACTCCGAAAAAGGAACCTCCGACGGTGAACAAGCCTACCGTGCCGAGCAACACAATCAAGAGACGCTCGCGGCCTTGACCGGCGTCGTGTGATGGCGCCGCCATCACAGTCCAAGGAAGCTTTGTTTCGGCGGGGTACCGGATCGTGGCCGCGCCGGCCTTGGGAGCGCCGAACTCGCGCAGCCACACGCCGGGCCCTGCTTTCGGAAGCCATTCGCGTTCGATGAATTCCCTTGTTACGGCCAATCGCGCACCCTCGCGTTTCAGCACAGTAATTTGATCGACGGCCGTTTCCGACTGCGCCGCGCGGGTCAACCTTTCCAACATTGCCGGGCGCGGGACGCCTATCCAGCGCGCGGCGTCGTCGGCGAACGCAGTGTAGGCGGCCTCGCTCAAGGGATAGCGCCCGCTGTCTAGCAGTGCGCGAAACCGCTGAGCCTCCTGGCGCAGTTGCGGGCGGCTCTGCAGCAACAAGCACCGGCTCCACGCCGCGGCGACCGGCGCGGGCCACTCGCCCGCATGTTCATTCACTAGCGCGCTAAGCCGGCCATACGCCGCGAGCGCGGCATCAATGCGTCCCAACCTGCCTAGCGTCCTGCCGAGGCGCATCAACACGCCCGCAGCCGGGGGGAGTTTCTCGTAAGCCGCGGCCGCGGAGGCCAGATCGCCCCGAAACTCCAGCGCCTCCGCGGCAGCGAGCGGTGCGTTCGGCGCCTCCCGTATCATTGGCGGATTCATTCGGAAGAGCAGTCCTCGGCCATCCGGATGCACGAGCAGTGCCCCTTCGCCGGGAGGGTTCGTGAAGAGCGCAGAATCGTTCACGATCGCGGTGAGCGTTTGAACCGCGCGCTCGGCCGCCTGCTCCCGGCGTTCCATCGAGCGCTGTTCGGCCAACGCACGATCCTGTTCGATCAACCGTAATCCCAGCCATGCAATCGTCGCCGCCGGCAAGCAGAGAACCGCCGCGAGAACCGCCATCACCTTCGTGCGCGACATCGCATTTGAGTGTACAACCCGTGCGTGAGCGTTTGACGAGGAAACGGTGAGGAAGAGGGAGGAAGAGGGAGGAAGTAGAGCACGCAAAAATCTGCGAGAATTGCCAAAGGAGTGCATCTCCCATGGCGATTCGTAAGATGGCGAAATCGCCGGCAGTGATTGCTTATGATTCACTATTCGCGGATGTAGCGGGATTGTTGGAAACTTCCCGGCAAGCCGCAGGCCGGACAGTAAACACGATTATGACGGTGACGTACTGGCAGATTGGCAGACGCATCGTCGAAGATGAACAGCGCGGCGAGACTCGCGCGCTTTATGGCGGGGAACTGATACAGAGGCTCGCGGAGGACCTGTCGGAGCGATTCGGCAAAGGGTACTCGCAGAGGAACCTTTTCCAGATGCGCCAGTTCTACCTCGAGTACAGAAACATTTTCCAGACAGTGTCTGGAAAATCTTTAGCCGCGGCGGCGCTGCCTCTCTCTTGGTCGCATTACGTTCGGTTGATGACGGTAAGCGATCGAAACGCGCGCGCCTACTATGAAACCGAATCGTTGCGTGGAGGCTGGTCGGTGCGTGAACTCGACCGGCAAGTCGCGACGCAGGCCTACGAAAGACTTCGTAGGAAGAAATCCTCCAGTGTATCGAAGACGCCTCGATCCGGAAACCGAGATACGCGACCCATTCGTGCTCGAGTTCCTAGGGCTGGAGGGCGAATACGAAGAGTCGGACCTGGAGAACGCGCTGATCCGGGAGATCGAAAAACTGCTGCTTGAGATGGGTAACGATTTCACCTTCGTTGCCAGACAGAAGCGATTGCGCATCGGTACGACATGGTACAAGATCGACCTGCTGTTTTTTAGCAGAAAGTTGCAATGCCTCGTTGTCGTCGATTTGAAGATCGGCAAGTTCACGCATGCCGACGCCGGACAGATGAATCTGTACCTGAACTACGCGCGCGAACATTGGGCGCTGCCGCACGAGAATCCGCCCGTGGGACTTGTTCTCTGTTCCGAGCACGACAGCGCTGTCGCCCACTATGCGCTCGAAGGCCTCGCCAACAAGGTAATGACACGCGAATACAAACTCGCCTTGCCAGACGAGAAAAGCCTGGCAAGGCGATTGGAGCAGACTCGATTGCGGCTGCTGGGCTCGGGCAGGTGATGGCTATTTTTGCGGCAGGAAGTTTTCCAACGACCATACCTGCCTGTGCGATTCGCGGTACCCAAGCGCTGCGTGTTTGCCGTCCGGGCTGATTACCATTGAACGGATCGTTTTTTTTCAGCGGCTGCCTCCTTGGCGCGCCACCGGTGGCCGGGAATATCTGCAATTCACCCGTGGGCGCAGCCGCGCCGCTACCAGCGACCGCGAAGACAGACATGTCGTCGCCACTCCAATCTCCCGTCGGGATAAGGGATCCGCCCGTCGTAGCCGTTCTCCTGAAAAGCTCTCGAAACGACTTAGTGGAGAGTTCAAAAATCCCGACCAGCCGCATGGAGTGCAGAAGGAGACGGTTCTTGTCCCTCGATAGCCGCAGATTGAGCGGTCCGTGGAACTTCAGATCCAACGAGAGCAGTTTTTCGGATTGGCACGTATCCACACTCACTTGGCGGATCTCCTCCTCCGACAGCACGAAAATCGAATTCCCGTCGGCCGCCGGAAGAATCAACCGGGCTTGATCGAGAGCGCAGACAAAGGAGAGCCGGCCAGACTCGGCGTCGACACGATAGAGCCCTCTTGCCTGATTCGCGGTCTCCGCAAGGGCGAGAAAGGAGCGACCGTCCGGCGCCCACTCAAACCGGGCGATGCTTGTCCAAGAAGGTCGAATCAGGTGCTCGGTATTGTCGCTGAGCCGGCGAATCGAGATTGTCCGGTCGGACGGAGAACTTGCCAGGCGCGTGCCATCGGGCGAGTAACGCAGATTGCCGATGTTGTTTGCCATTCCGACAGATGCGATTGGGAAACTAGTCTCCTGTCTTGGATAATTCGTTACAACGGCGCACCTTGTCGAGGATAACGTCTGCGGAGGCCTTCCATGTGAAGGGGGTCGGGGCTCCGTTCCAA
>VFZW01000058.1 GCA_016871055.1 Acidobacteriota bacterium | reverse complement strand
ATCATCCCTCAACTGGCTTCCGGCTTCGCCACTTCATGATTTCCTGCCAAGAAATGTCAAAATCTTATTGGATAGATACTAACGACAGTCGTCGCGGCGCTCGAAATCCGCGAGTTCGACTGCCTGCTGATGGACCTCAACTACACCCGCGACACAACCTCCGGCCAGGAGGGCCTCGATCTCCTCGCGCAACTGCAAAGCGTCGACGCCGCGCTGCCCGTCGTTGTCATGACCGCCTGGGGATCGGTCGAACTCGCCGTCGAAGCCATGCGCCGCGGCGCGCGCGACTTCGTCACCAAGCCGTTCGAAAACGCGCGCCTGCTTGCGATTCTCCGCACGCAGATCGAACTTAGCGAAGCGCTGCGCAAGTCCGCGCGGCTGGAGGCCGAAAACCGTCTGCTGCACGGCGAAGGACGGCCGGCGATGATCGCCGAATGCGAAGCCATGCAGCCGGTGCTCGAGATGATCACCCGCGTCGGTCCTTCGGACGCGAATGTATCGATCACCGGCGAGCCGGGCACGGGCAAGGAGGTCGTCGCGCGCACGCTGCATTCCCTCTCGCTGCGCCGTGACAAGCCGATGGTCACCGTCAACGCCGGCGGCCTGGCCGAAGGAGTGTTCGAAAGCGAACTCTTCGGCCACGTGAAGGGCGCATTCACCGATGCCAAAATGGACCGCGTTGGCCGCTTCGAACTCGCCGACGGCGGTACGCTGTTCCTCGACGAAATCGCCAACGTGCCCATGAACCTGCAATCGAAGCTCCTGCGCGTGCTCGAAATCGGCGAGATGGAGCGAGTCGGCTCCTCGAAGACCAAGCGCGTCGACACGCGCGTAATCAGCGCGACCAACGCCAACCTCGACACCGAAGTCCGCGAGAATCGTTTCCGCCAGGACCCGCTGTTCCGCCTGAATACCATCGAAATCCACCTGCCGCCACTACGGGAACGGAAAGAAGACATCCCGCGCCTGGCGTCCTATTTCTTGGCGAGCCACGCGCGCCGTTACCGCAAGAACCTGCACGGCTTCGATGCCTCGGCGATGCGCTTGCTGCTCGACAATCCCTGGCAAGGAAATGTCCGCGAATTGAATCATGTCGTCGAACGCGCCGTGCCGCTCGCGCAAGGTTATCAAATCAGGTCCGTCGATCTCGCGCTGCGTTCGTCGCGCGAATCGTCGGGACGCCTCGAAGACATGAGCCTCGAAGAGGTCGAAGTATTTCTGATCAAAAAGGCGCTGGCCAAGAACGACGGCAACGTCAGTCATGCGGCGCGGGCGCTTGGACTGAGCCGTAGCGCGCTCTACCGCCGCCTGGAGCGGTACGGTTTGTAGCGATGACCCACGAGCGCCGCGTTCAACTTTTGGCGTTGGCGGCGGGCGCGCCGGCGGTGTTCTACACAGCGTGGCAACTCGCCACTGGGGACTACTCGGCCAAGGTTATCTGGACTGTCGGACTCGTCGTCGGAGGCGCGTGGCTCGGCGTCGCCGCAGCGGTTCGCGAAAAAGTGGCCTCACCGCTACGCACGATATCGAACCTTCTCGAAGCGATGCGGGAAGGCGATTACTCCATTCGCGCACGCGGCGCGGCGGGCGAAGACGCGCTCGGCGATGTGATGCAGCAAGTCAACGCGATGAGCGCGACGTTGCGCGCCCAGCGGCTCGGCGCTCTCGAAGCGACAACGCTGCTGCGCAAAGTCATGGAGGAAATCGATGTCGCCATCTTCGCCTTCGACGAATCGCAAAAACTAAAGCTGCTCAACCGCGCCGCGGAGCGGCTTATCTTGCAGGCCTCCGAGCGCGTCATCGACCTCCCGGCGTCGCAACTCAACCTCGACGAGTTTCTCGGCGGCGAGACGTCGCAGACCGTCCAACGCGCTTTTCCGGGCGCAACCGGCCGCTGGGGCATTTCGCGATCGGCGTTCCGCGAAGGCGGACTTCCACACCAACTGCTCGTCATTACCGATCTCACCCGGCCGCTGCGCGAAGAGGAGTTGCAAGCGTGGCAGCGCCTGGTCCGCGTGCTTGGCCACGAGCTCAACAATTCGCTCACGCCGATCAAATCGATCGCCGGCAGCCTTGAATCGCTCCTGCGCAAGGACCCTTTTCCTGAAGATTGGCGCGACGACATGGACCGCGGCTTAAACGTCATTGGCTCGCGCGCCGAATCGCTCGCGCGTTTCATCGGGGCCTATGCCACGCTCGCCCGCTTACCCCGTCCAACCCTAGCGCCCGTTCGCATTTCGGAGTCCATCCGCCGCGCGGCTCGCATGGAAACTCGGGTCCAAGTCATCGTCGACGACGGCCCCGAGATCACCGTTCAAGCTGACGCCGATCAACTCGATCAGGCGCTCATCAATCTCGTCCGCAACGCCGCCGACGCCGCAGCACCGGTCAACGGCGGGGTCCGCGCGGCATGGCGTGTCGAGCGCTGGCTTCTGGTTGTTGAGATAGTCGACGACGGTCCGGGCCTCGCCGCTACCGCTAACCTCTTTGTACCCTTCTTCACCACGAAGCCGGGCGGCTCCGGCATCGGGCTCGTCCTCTCCCGCCAAATCGCCGAAGCGCACGGCGGCGACCTGACGCTTCAGAATCGCGTAGACACTAGGGGTTGCATTGCGCGCTTCCGTCTGCCGTACAATGCTTAGCTGATAGTAGTTGTTCGAGAGGAACCGTGGTTAAGTCGCGTTTAGGAGGAAAGTATGCATCTCCGAAAGACCTGCATCGGAATCCTGTTGTTCTCCGGCTCGTTGTTCAGCCAGTCTAAAACGACCGCGTCTCTTAGCGGCGTCATCGAGGATGGTTCATCCGCGCGTGTCGCGGGCGCTAAGATAGCGCTCACGAACTCCGAAACCAACGCCCGTTTTGAGACCGTGTCCAACGGCGAAGGCTTATACCTCTTGCCCCTCATCACCCCGGGCGCGTACCGAGTTGAGGCCTCGAAAGAAAACTTCGCGACATGGGTGCGCCGGGGCCTCCAACTTACCGTCGGCCAGGAAGCCACACTCGATATCAAGTTGGAAGTTGGGGCGTCGCAGTCCAGTGTCGTGGTCATCGCCGATGTCCCGCTCATCGAAGGCCAGCGGACGCAACAGACAAACGCCATTTCCCGCGAAGAGGTGCACAACCTCCCGATCAATCGCCGCGACTATCTGACCTTCTCTCTCCTCGCGCCCGGCGTCGCCGATTCGAAGGCCCTCGCCGATTCCAACAGTTTCCGCGTGAAACAGACGCCCGACTCCGGCCTCTCCTTCTACGGTTCCAACGGCCGCGGCAACAGCATCAACGTCGACGGCGGCGAGGCCAACGATCCCGGCGGCGGCGTGCGCCCGACCGTCAGCCAGGAAGCCGTGCAGGAGTTCCAGGTCAATCGATCAAATTATTCCGCCGAACACGGCTCGGCGCGCGGTGGCATGGTCAACATCGTTACGCGCTCGGGAACGAATCAACTGCACGGTTCCGCCTTTGCCTTTTTCCGGCAGCAGTCGATGGACGCCGGCGATCCCTTCGCGGTGAACCTCGAGGGAACATCGCTCAAACGCGTTAAGCCCAACTCCAACCGTCAACAGTTCGGCGCCATCCTCGGCGGCGCGATCGCGCAGGACAAGACGTTCTACTTTCTTTCCTACGAACAACTGCGGCGCCGCGAAGCCCGGACGGTTCCCGTACTCACCGATCTCTCGATCTTCGGCCCGACGGCCGATCAGGAAGCCATTCTCTCCCGCCTGCCCGCCGCGGCCGCCGGCCAACTGCGGGCCGCTCTTTCCACGCCCGCGCCGGTCCAGGAGATGTTCCGGCGCAATAGCGGCATCTTTCCGTTCGCCACCGACGACAAGAAGGGACTGCTCCGTTTAGACCACCGCTTCAACGACTCCAACATGTTGACCTTCCGCTACAACGGCACCGGTATCGGCGAAACCAACGACGGTGTCGGCGCGCTAGTCGGGGCATCGCGCGGCTTCCTTCAGGACTTCCGCGATCACACCGCGCTGCTCGGCTGGACCCACATGCACTCCGCCCGGACCGTCAACGAATTTCGCGCGCAGTTTAACCACTACGTCTTCACGACGGCCTCCACCGATCCCCACGGCCCAGCCCTCGAAATCGCGGGCTTCGGCAACTTCAATCGCGATCGCTTTCTGCCCGCCGCCACCCTCTCCCGGCGCAATGAGATCAGCGACAATCTCAGTCTCTTCCGAGGCAATCACGCCTGGAAATTCGGCGGCAACGTGCTGATCCGCAACGTCACGCAGGACTCGCAAACTTTCTTCAGCGGCCGCTTTACGTTCGGATCGCTGCCAGCCGGACTCGTAAACGCCGCGCTCGCAACGACGTCGATCAACGCGCTGCAAGCCTTCAACCTCGGCCTCGCACAGAGTTACCAACAAGGCTTCGGCGATCCCATCGTCCGCGGCACATATCCGCTCACCGCGGTGTACGCGCAAGACACGTGGAACCCGCGCCGCAACCTGACCATCAACTACGGCGTGCGCTACGAGCGCGACAACCGCCGTGCGCCGCTGCCCACCGACACCAACAACTTCGCGCCGCGGTTCGGCTTCTCGTGGGATCCGTTCAGCGACCGCAAGACGACGGTGCGCGGCGGCTACGGTCTCTTTTACGCGCCGATCGATTTTCAAATCGATTACGTAGTACAAGCCCTCAACGAAATCGGCGGCCGCCGTCAAATCGCACAAGTCCTCAGCGTTTTGAACCCAGCCGCGCCGACGGCGCCGAGCGGCCCCATTAACATCTTCTCCACACTGCGCGCCCAAGGCGTCATTGGCATTCCGACGCCGCAACGGCCGATCCGCGCCGAGGACCTTCGCCAGTTCGGCATCAACATCAGCCAGACCGGACCTCGTCCGCCGCTTACCGTTCTGTTCCGTCCCGCGCCGGACTACGTCAACGGCTATGCGCAACAGATCAGCTTCGGCATTGAGCGCGAGATCGCGCGAAACCTCGCCTTCTCCATCAACTATGTCGGCGTACGCGGTTTTCATCTGACGACGTCGCGGGACATCAATCTCCTCCCGGCGCCCGTCAATCCCGCGCGTGGCATCCGCGACTGGGGCGCGCACGCGGCCAATCCCACCGGTGTCGGTTTCTTCGTAAACCCGCTCGTCTTTCAAGAGAATCAATACGAGTCGACCGCGTCGTCGAGCTACAACGGTCTACTGCTGGAAGCCACTTACAAGCCTTCCCGCCAAACCACGCTGCACTTCAACTACACCTTCGCGAAGGCGCTCGACGAGACCACCGACTTCAACTCCGACTTCCAGCCCAACGACCAAACCAACCGCCGTGCCGAAAGGGCTCTGTCGAGTTTCGACCAACGCCACAAGGTGATCGCCTACGCGATGCTGCAACCGAAGTGGGGCCTCGTGCTAACGCCGATCTTCCGCTACTCTACCGCCCGGCCGTTCAATCTGCTCGCCGGTACCGAGTTGAACAACGACCGGCACAACACCACCGACCGGCCGTTCTTCGCCGGGCGCAACACCGGAATCGGCCCCGGTTTCACCGCCTTCGACACGCGCATCTCCAAGCGCCTCGCAATCACCGAACGTGCCACCGCCGAATTGATGTTCGAGGCCTTCAACCTCTTCAACAAACTCAACTACACCTCCGTTAACAACGTCGTCGGCAACATCCAAGGGCCCTTCAATCTGAAAGGCCGCCACGACCGCGGCCCCAGCCAGCCGCTC
This sequence comes from Acidobacteriota bacterium, assembly GCA_016871055.1. Taxonomy (GTDB): domain Bacteria; phylum Acidobacteriota; class Terriglobia; order Bryobacterales; family Bryobacteraceae. The sequence goes on along the minus strand of VFZW01000058.1, from coordinate 17,924 downwards.
GGCTTCACCGCGGCGGCGGATCCGCGACGCATCCAGCTGGGTGTGCGATTCTCGTTTTGATGAAACTCTGGTTGCCGCTCTGCGCGGCCGCGTTGTTTGCCGACGATCTTTGGCTGCGCAACGGCCGCGTGTGGACGGGTGATGCATCGCGCCCTTGGGCCGAATCGGTGCTCGTGCGCGGCAACAAAATCGAGGCTGTCGGTACGAACGCGGACGTCGCCAAACAAGCCAAGGGCGCGCGCGTTATCGAACTCAATGGCCGGCTCACGATCCCCGGCTTCAACGACGCCCACATGCATTTTCTCGGCGGCTCGCTCGGCCTTTCGCAAATCGACCTCAATGGAATTTGCACACTCGAAACGATGCAGAAAGCGGTGGCCGATTTCGCCGCGAAGCACCCCGGGACGGGCTGGCTGCACGGCCGCGGTTGGGAGTACGTCTGCCTGCCGCAAGGCCGCCTGCCGCGCAAGGAAGATCTCGACGCCGTTGTGAAGGATCGCCCCGTCTTTCTCTCCGCCTACGACGGCCACACGGCTTGGGTCAACTCGAAAGCGCTCGCTCTCGCTGGCATCACGAAGTCGACCGTGTTCAACGGCTTCGGCGAAATTGTTAAGGATGCGAACGGCGAACCGGCCGGCGCGTTGAAGGAAGGCGCGATGGGGTTGGTACGCCGTCTCGTGCCCGTCGCCACACGCGCCGACAAACTCGCCGCGATGGAGCAGGGCCTGCGTCTGATGGCCTCGCTTGGTATCACGTCGCTACAAAATGCCAACGGCAACATGGACGAGCTTGATCTCTACAACGAGCTCATCAAGTCCAATAAACTCTCCGTGCGCGCGTCGCTGGCGATGTCGATCGGGCCCATGGAATCCGAAGCGTCTTTGAATGATTTCGCCACGCTGCATACGAAATACCCCGGCCCGCATCTTCGAGTCGCTTCGGTAAAAATGGCTCTTGACGGTGTCATCGAATCCTACACCGCCGCCATGCTCGAACCGTATAGCAACAAGAAAGACACCAGCGGCAAGTCCGCCTGGACGCAAGAGCAATTCAACAAGACCGCGGCCATCGTCGACCAACTCGGCCTGCAAATCTACACCCACGCCATCGGCGATCGCGGTGTCCGCATGGCGCTCGACGGTTACGAAGCCGTGCGGCGCGCCAACGGCCCACGCGATGCCCGCCATCGCATTGAGCACATCGAGACGATTCATCCGCAAGATCTCTCTCGCTTCGCCGCGCTCAGCGTACTGCCGTCGATGGAGCCGATCCATGCCGACCCCGCCACCATCGAAGTGTGGAGCGCCGCCATCGGCCCCGAACGCACACGGCTCGGCTTCGCCTGGCGCAGTCTCGAAAAGGCCGGCGGCCGCCTCGTCTTCTCCTCCGACTGGCCCGCGTCGATTTCGGTCGATCCCATCCGCGGCCTGCACAACGCCGTCAACCGCCGCACCACGACAGGCCTGCCGCCAAGCGGCTGGATCCCCGAAGAACGCGTCTCGGTCGAAACCGCCTTGCGTGCTTACACCGCCAACGCCGCCTATGCGTCGCACGAAGAAAACATCAAAGGAACTCTCCAACCCGGCAAGCTCGCCGACATCGTCGTGCTTTCGCATGACCTCTTCAAGATCGACGCCATGGACATTCACAAAACGAAGGCCGACATGACCATTTTCGACGGCCGCGTCGTTTACACGCGCAACCCCTAAAAAACAAATTCGCTGTAATTTGTTGTGCTGCCGACTTTTGCGCAACCCAGTTCGTCTTAAGATGAGAACTTGGAGTTCTTGTTGCCGATCATTCTCCTCCCTGCAACCGCCGCCGCCCCCGCCGCGGCTTCGTCGTCCGTTCTGTCTCACGTACTCGACCCATCGAAGCCCATCGCCATGCTGGTCATGCTGTTCCTGGTCGCCGCATCGCTGTTCTCCTGGGCCATCGTCTTCAACAAATGGAGCCGCCTGCGCAAAGCCACCGCCGACAATGAGCGCTTCGTGAAAATGTTCCGCAAGGCGACGGGATTCGAATCGATCGCCGCCGCCTGTGAGCAGTGCCCCAACGCCCCCATCGTCGGCGTCTATGACATGGGCTTCGCCGAAGTCGACCGGCAAGTGAAGCTGCGCAACAAGCTGACCAACCGCACAGCCATCGAACGCAGCCTGCAACTCCGCGCCAACGAAGAGCTGGCGCTGCTCGAAAAAAACATGAACTGGCTCGCCACCACGGCCGCCATCACGCCCTTCATTGGCCTGTTCGGCACCGTGCTCGGCATCATCGACGCGTTTCAAGCGCTGACCGGAGCGGGCGCGGCAAGCCTCCGCGCTGTCGGACCCGGCATCGCCGACGCGCTAGTCGCCACCGCGATGGGCCTGTTCGCCGCCATCCCCGCCGCGATTTTCTACAACTACTTCGGCCACACCATCCGCCAAGTCGGCGCGCGCATGGACGACTTCGGCCTCGAATTCCTCAACCTCATCGAAAGGGTCTACGAGGGATAACGAATGGCCATTTCGATCCGCAAATCGAATGGACGCGGACGCCGCGGTGACTTTCCGGCACTCGCGGAAATCAACATTATTCCGCTCGTCGACGTCGTGCTCGTGCTGCTCATCATCTTCATGCTCACGGCGCACGTCATGGAGTTCGGCCTCGAAGTAGACGTACCCAAAGTAAAGCAGGTGCGCAACTCCGCCGACACCCTGCCGGTCATCTCGATCGCCAAGGATGGTGAGATGAAGCTGAACGAAGCCGATGTCAACATCAACGAAGTCGGTGACGCTGTGAAGAAGAAATTTCCCGGCCAAAGGGCCGTGTACGTGCGCGCCGACAAAGCGACGCCTTGGGATCCGATCGCGCAAGTGATCAGTGAACTCGGCCAGGCGAAACTCGACGTGCGCATGGTCACGCAACCCGTCGGCGAAGCGGGGCGCCGCAAGCGATGACCGAAACGCTCCAGCGCGGAGACTCACTCAAAGGCGGCTTCGTCCGCTCGTTGAGTCTGCACGCCGCGCTCGGCGCCGTTGCCTTCGGATGGGGTTTGTGGAACTTCCGCGGCGGCGAAACTTGGGGCGATCCCGGCGCGATTCCCGGCGCGGGTTTCGCCGTCACGCCGGTCGATCGCATCCCGCTGCCGACGCGCCAATCTCGCCCGAATCCGAAGGCCGACGACTCCGAATCGGAAGTCGAAAAGGCCGAGCAGAAAGATCGCGATCGCGACCACGTGAAAGACGAACGCGACGCCATCGCGCTCAACACCGATCGCACCGTCAAGCCCAACGAAAAGCAGACCAGCCGCTACAAATATCGTTCGTCCGACGACCTTCGCAAGAACCGCGTGCTGACCACTGTCGGCCAGTCGATGTCGAATCCGATGTTCGGCACCGTCGGCGCGGGCGGCGTTGGTGTCGGCACGGGAACGCCATTTGGCAATCGCTTCGGCGCATACGCCGATCTGCTGCGCCGCCGCATCGCCGAGAAGTGGAAGACCAACGATGTCGACGCCGGCGTGCGCACCGCGCGCCCCGCGGTCGTCAGCTTCGATATTCTGCGTAACGGCAGCGTGCGCAACGTGAAGATCGTTCAATCGAGCGGCATCGCGACGCTTGACCTCTCAGCCCGCCGCGCGGTGATGGATGCATCGCCGCTGCCGGAATTGCCGCGCGAGTTCGATCGCGAATCGGCCAACGTGGAATTCACTTTTCAACTACAACGATGAAGAAGCTAATCCTCCTACTCACCGCCACCGTATTGATCGCGCAACAACGGCCCGATATCATCGGCCAGATTGTCGGCACACAGAAAGCTACTATCGCAATCGCCGACATGCGCGGCGCCGGCCGCGCGGCCGAGCAAACCGCCGTTGTCAACTCGACGATCTTCCGCGACATCGAAGACGCTGCCATCTTCAAGATGGCGCCCAAGAGCATGTACCCGCTCAAAGTGCCGCAGCGCCCGCAGGATTTTCGCAAGCCGCTACAGTACGATCCCAATAACCGGAACGCCGACCCGTGGCTGATGGATTGGTCCGAACCGCCCGTCAACGCTGAATACCTCGCGTTTGGCTACACCGCCGAACAGGATGGTCAACTCGTGCTTTTCGGGTGGCTATTCAACGTACGCCAACCCGATGCCGCGGCCGCGCAGGTCATCGGCAAACTCTACTTCGGCCCCATGGACGAAACCGGCGCGCGCAAGGTCGCGCACGAGTTCGCCGCCGACATCTTGAAACAATTCGGCGTCGAATCGCTCGCGGGATCGAAAGTCTACTACGTCTCCAATCGCAGCGGCCACAAAGAAATCTGGTCGATGGACTACGACGGCGGCAATCAGAAACAAGTCACCAGCTATTCAACAATCACAACCATGCCCAGCGTGTCGCCAGATGCCACCCGTCTCGCCTTCACCAGTTGGACGTCAAATGGACCGCAGATCCTCGTGCACTCGCTCGAAACATTGCGCCGCATCCCGTTCTATAACCCGCGCGCGGGCGTCAACCAAAACGCTTCGTACACGCCGGATGGCAAGCAGATGGTATTTTCCTCTTCGGTATCGGGCTACTCGCAGCTCTACATCGCCAACGCCGACGGCTCGAATCTCAAGCGCATCACCCAGACACGCGTGGTCGAAGTCGAGCCGAAAGTCAATCCAAAAACGGGAAATGATATTGTTTTTGTGTCGGGGCGTAGTGGTGTGTCCCCGCAATTGTATAGAATGAACATTGAAGGCGCGGATGTACAGCGCTTAACAACCGGGGAAGGGCAAGCGACCAACCCGTCCTGGAATCCTCAGGGCACCCATGTTGCCTTTGCTTGGACAAGAGGATATGATCCGGGTAACTTCAACATTTTTGTGATGGATGTGGCAACAGGCAATTACGTACAGCTAACCAGCGGAGCGGGCCGCAACGAGAACCCCACTTGGGCCCCTGACGGAAAGCACATCGTGTTCGCATCCGACCGCGGCGGCAGGATGCAGATTTGGTCCATGCTCGCCGACGGAACCCAGCTTAGGCAGTTGACTTCGTCCGGCATTAACGAAAAACCAGTTTGGTCGAAGTGAAGCGACCGATCGCTCACTAGACACCGCAGTACCTTTACCGAATCGGGAGAATTTGAAGAGGCACAACGTACAAATGACTACAAAGAGAAGTTCCACCGCACTCGCCATCGCTCTCTCACTGAGCTTTTTTGCCGTGGGGTGTAAGAAGAAGGTTCCGGCGCCGCCGCCACCTCCGCCGCCACCGGCTAAGGTCGACACGCCCGCGCCGAAGGCCCCGGTCGCGCGGCCCATCATCCGTTTCTTCACCGCGGAGCCGACGTCGATCGAACGCGGCCAGGCGTCGTCGCTGAAGTGGGAAGTTGTGGGCGCCGATTCGGCCAGTATCAATCAGGGCATCGGTAGCATCGGCGCCGGCGCCAATATCGCGGGCAACCGTTCGGTGTTCCCGTCATCGACCACCACCTACACGCTCACTGCGCGCAACGCCGGCGGCGAAGCGTCCGAGTCGGTGACTGTCAATGTTACCGCGCCGCCCGCAAAGCCCGCGCCCACGCCTGCGCCCGCAAAGGCCTCGTTCAGCGAAGTCATCGCTCGCGACATTAATGACGCGTTCTTCGACTTCGACAAGAGCGACCTCCGCGAAGACGCCCGCAACACCCTCACGCAGAACGCCGACAAACTGAAGGCGATCTTCCGCGACTACCCCAACGGCAGCTTGACTCTCGAAGGCCACGCCGATGAACGCGGCTCCGCCGAATACAACCTCGGTCTCGGCGACCGCCGCGCCATCGCAGCCAAAGAGTTCCTCACACAGCTCGGTGTTCCCGCGGATCGCCTGCGCACGCTGAGCTACGGCAAGGAGCGCCCGCAGTGTACCGACAACAACGAAGGCTGCTGGCAGAAGAATCGCCGCGTCCACTTCACCGGGCAGTAATGCTCGTCAATCACTAACAACCAAGCGGGGACGAAGCTCACTTCGTCCCCGTTCTGCATCCGGAATCAGAAAATGAAGCTACACGTCCTCCCCCTCATCGTTCTCGCCGCGTTTCCCGTTGCCGCGCAGAAGGAAAAGATCGCCGAGATCCAGCGCGACATGCTGCTCATGCAGGATCAGATTCGCGCCTTGCAGCGTTCGCAGGACGAGAAACTCGCCGCGATGCAGGTGCTCCTGCAGCAGACGCTCGAAGCCGCCAACAAGGCCAATACCGCGGTCGCCGTGCTCGACTCTGCGCTCACCGCTCGCCTTAAGGAGCAGGAGAAAATGGTCGGCGCGCCCGTCGCCAATCTCGGCTCCAAGGTCGACACCATGGCCAACGATTTCGCCGGCGTGCGCGAGTCTATCACCGATCTCTCCGCTCGCCTCGGCAAACTGCAAAACCAGATCACCGACATCAACTCGGCGATCAAGACCCTGCAAGCGCCCCCGCCTCCTCCTCCGCCCGCCGCCAACCCGAACGGCCCGCCCGCCGGCGTCACCGCCGAGTCCCTTTACAACTCCGCCATGCGTGACAAAACCGCGGGCAACAGCGACTTGGCCATAGAAGGTTATCAGTCCTACCTAAAGTGGTTCGGCAATACCGATCTCGCACCCAACGCGCAATACTACATCGGCGAGGTCAAGTACCTCAAGGGCGATTACGACGGCGCGCTGCAGGCCTTCGACACGCTCCTCGAAAAATATCCCGACAACGCCAAGATCTGCGACGCGATGTTGCAAAAGGGCCGCGCGCTGGTCAAGGCCGGTTTCAAAGCCGAGGCCCGCCAGGAATTCACCTCGTTGATCAAAAAATGCCCCACGCACGAGAGCGCTTCGAAAGCCAAGACGGAGCTTGCCGCGCTCGGCGTCCCCGCGCGCGCACCCGCCCGTAACTCGAGGAAAAGGTAGGCATGTGTCGCCTGCTGCTCTGCGCCGCCCTCGCGGCGACGGCCGGCGAATTCCCGCGCACCCTCGAAGCCTTCCGCGGTTCGACGCCAAAGCTCGACGGCGAGATCAAGCCCGGTGAATGGAACGACGCCAACACGATCGACAGCGTGAAAGGCGCTTGGATCTCCACCTTCTCTCCGGTTAAAGACGACAAAGACCTCGCCCTCAGAGGCTACGTCAAACACGACGGCAAGCGCCTCTACTTTGCCTTCGATGTCACCGACGACGTACTCTACGGCATCGACATCCCGCGCTGGATCCCGAAAGAGAATCCAAAGGTCCACGAACTCTCTCGCGAAGGTTACCCCTGGTTCGGCGACGAGATGGAAATCCTCATCGACGCTCGAAATTCCTGGAAAGGCGACGAGAGCGTCGCCGGCAACGGCGCATCGTGGCAGATGGTGTGCAATCTCACGAAGTCGCGCCTCGGCGGAATCGGAAAGGGCGGCATCCTCGAAGGTGAACCGCGCCGTGAGTTGTCGGCCTGGAACACGTACCAAAAGTGGATCATGGACAAGTCGATGGAGTGCGCCGCCAAGGTAAAACCCGGCGGCAAAGGCTACATCCTCGAATGGGCCATCAGCTTCGATCCCTGCCTCGAAGTCGAGCCCGGCGTCTTTTACTCACCCAAGCTCGGTGACCGTAAAATGGGATTAAACATCGCGCTCGGTGACATCGATCAACCCGAACGCGGGGAAGGTAACTTCGCCAACTTTCATCACGAAGATTGGTTCGCCGGCACGCCGAAAGGGCGCACACGGCTAAAGGAATTCGGAATACTGTGGATTCGAACGTCATCATTCAACAACAAGAAGAGCGCCCGGCCCTAGCCACCTACGAAGACATCGCGGGCCGCATGGAACACTCGCTCACGCAGCCCGATCTCAACGAAGAGCAGGCCTCGGCCGCTTTGCACAAAGCGCGCGCCTACGGTCTTGCAGCCGTGATGGTCCGCCCGTCCGATGTCGACATCGCAGTCCGCATCCTCGACGGCTCGTCCGTCCGCGTCGCCAGCGTCGCCGGATTTCCCCACGGGACCTCGACGACCGCCACGAAACTCTACGAAGGCCGCGACCTGCTTCGCCGCGGCGCAAAGGAAATTTCGCTCGTCGTTCACCCCGGCAAGATGAGGTCGCGTCAATTCCAACACGTGGAAACCGAAATCCTCCAAATGAGCGAAAGCTGTCACCAGGCCGACGCCATCTTGAAAGTTGTGTTTGAAACTTCTTATCTCGTCGAAGATCTAAAGATCATCCTGTGCAAAATGTGCAAGCGCACCGAAGCCGACTACGCCGAGACCGACACCGGCTACGGGCCGGGCGGCTACGAATCCGCCGACCTCGCTCTGCTCAAGACCATCTGCAAGGATGTCGTCAAGATCAAAGCGACCGTGTCGGCACTCGATCAGGTGCACGCCGCCTACGCCGCTGGCGCGGAACGCTTCGGATCGCTCGATGCCTTCTCAATTCTCGATGTGTGGAAAGCGGAACTCGCGGCCAAAGCCAAAGCGGCCGCGGTTTCCGAGTGACCCTGGATTTTGATATAAAGGGGCCGTAGTGGAACTTACTCGCCGATCTCTTTTGCTGTCCGCCCTCGCGCCCCCACCGGCGCAAGGCAAGCTTGTCGACACACATATTCACCTGTTCGACCCCGCGCGCCTTCCCTATCACCCCAGCGCGACCTACCAGCCCAAACCCGAGACCCTCGACGATTATGCCAAGGTCGTTTCGGGCATCGGCCTCGACCACGCCATCGTTGTTCACCCCGAACCCTATCAAGACGATCACCGCTACCTCGAATACTGCTTCCAGAACGAACCGCGCAAAGGCTTCTTTAAAGGCACCGTGCTCTTCGACGGCGCCGATCCCGCCAGCCACATGCGGATGAAAGACATCGTAAAGAAGTGGCCCGATCGCATCGTCGCGTTGCGCGTTCACGCGATGAACAAAGAGATCAGCGGCAAAGGCTCCATCCGTAATCGCGATCTGACAAGCCCGCAAATGGCCCAGACCTGGGCGGTCGCAACCAAGCTCGGCCTCGCCGTGCAAATGCACATGATCCCAATGTTCTCGCCACAAGTCGGCGCTCTCGTGCAAAAAAACCCCGGCGCGACCGTTATCATCGACCACCTTGGCCGCTACTTGCAAGGCACGGCCGCCGAGTACGACGAAGTGTTGAAGCTCGCCAAGAAGGGCCGCGTCTACATGAAGTTCTCCGGCCTCGGCTATAGCTCGAAAGAAAAGGCGCCGCACCGCGATCTCGGCGCGCTCGCCAAGCGTATCCTCGACGCCTTCGGCCCCGACCGCATCATCTGGGGCGGCCTCGGCATGAGCAAGAGAAAATTCGCCGCGCAAAAAGAAGCCTTCGAAACCGTCTGGGCCTTCACCGACGAATCGACGCGCGCCAAAATCCGCGGCGGCAACGCCATGCAGCTATTTCGCCTGGGCTGACCGTACGGACCGCACGAACTCTCTCGCCGCATCGGCGGCCGCGGCCTGCGCCGCGGGCGGAGCCTTCGGCGCAATCCGAGTCGCGGTAATCTGCGTGCTCCCTTGTGCGCCGACCGAAAAGATCACAGTCGCGCCCGTCGCGACGGTGAACTTCTCAAGCAGCAACTTCGCACCGCCGTTCGCCAGCGCTTCCATCGATAACGACGCCTTGTTGGGGTGATTGCGCAAATAGTTGTTGATCTCGGTCGCCACGGTGACCAGGTCCGGAAACTCCTCGTCCTTCAGAGTGTCCGGATAAACGACGTTCGTCTGAACGATCGCAGTCCGGTTGTTGCCGAGATCGGCCTGTATCAGAAACGTCGTCGTCACCGAGCCCGCCGCCGGTGGAGTCTGCGCAACGGAAGCCAGCGAAACCAAGAGTGGAAGAAGGAACCTCATGCCCGGATTGTACTTCGTTCTTACCAGCGCCGTCCGCGACCCCGGCCCCAATATCCGCGCCCGCCGATGACGACCAGTCCGCCGTTGCCTCCATACCAGCCCGGATATCCCCAGCCCGGCCCGCCGTAAATCCACGGACCGCCCCACACGGGACCCCGATCGTCGCGCCGTTCGCGTCGCTGCACGGTTGCCGGTTCATAGTCTTCCTGCCGCACCGGCTCAAACGCCATTTGTGTGCGGGTCACGTCGATCGTAATCGGCGCCAGCGTCCGGAACGTTAAAACGGATTCCGGATAAATTGTAGTGGCCGCGCCCCGCGTTGCCAGCACGCCGATGACAGCCGCCGCCGCGCCCGCACCCGCGCCGATCGCCGCGCCCTTTCCACCCGACGCCGCCGCGCCGATCGCCGCACCCGCCGCCGTCGTTGTTCCCGCGCCGGCCGCGTCACGGCCCTTGGTCGGCGCCGCGCCAGATTCCATCAACTGCGTCCGCACCGGCATCTGCCGCCCGTCGGCCAGCGCCATCTCGATCATCTCGACCGCGAGATGCGACCGCCCCTTGATACGTCCCGCCCGCACCGCTTCGGTGACGCGCCCTTCCATCGTCTGCCCGCGTCGCGCGACCACCACGCCGTCGACGATCACAGGTTGCGCCAGCGTCGCCGTAAACACATCGCCAGTTCGATTCGTGTCCGACGATATCCGGTCGTCGACGCGGACTTTGATCCAAGTGCCCGCCGGCATTGTTATCGTGCGCTGCTGGGTCTCCTGCGCGATAGCAGCCGCGCCTGCGGCGATCACGGCGAGTGTTGTCGTTCTCATGGCTACGATGTCTTTGCAATTCCCGTGCCACATGCGAAGCGCTTGCCCCTCTTAGAGTTACATGATTTTACAGATGCAACGCGCCGATGGGCCTCCACCACGTTGGTGCAATTCCACCAGCGGCGCCCTGCACCGTACAAGCCTGAAGCGCCAAGCGCCGCGACCACCCAGCCCGCGCTAGGCGCCGATTTGATTTCCCACAGCCGGAGCTCCGTCCCCGGCCACCATCAGCCGGAGCAAGTCATACCGCGCGATGATTCCGACCGGCACCCGGCCCGCGACCACCGGCAATCGATGGAATCCGGTCCGCTGCATCTTGCCGATCACCGTCTCGAGATTGTCATCGACATCCAAGCACTCGACCTCGCGGCTCATGAACTCTCCGACACACCGGGACCGGGCGGCGGCATAAATTTTCTCGACGCCATCCTTAGGCAGCCACTCTCCAAACACCTGCGGAAAGCGGTACATCGTGAACGGAACGCTTTTCTCTTTCGCCGCAAAGTCGGACTCGGTGACAATGCCCGCCAGTTCGCCCTTGGCGTCGGTCACGAGCAAACAGCCGATGTTGTGCTCTAGCATCGTCCTGGCCGCGATCTCAAGGGTGCAGTCTTCGCGCACTGTTTGCACCGGATGAGTCATGATGTCGCGCGCGTTCATCGCTTGCCCTACTCAGCAGCATAGCGAAATTGCTATTCAGGCGTCCGGACCGCCGAAGCACCGGCAACCGCGCTACGCTGAAAGTAAGGTCGGTGGTGGCTCATCGACGCTCAATTCGGTCCGCAGCGAGAGCTTTCTGTACGAATGAACTGGCACCGTCTTGAAACGGCTTCCGTACTCCGGGAACTGGAGACATCCCCTTCTGGCCTGAGCGCACACGGCGTCGCCGAACGGCTGGCGCGCCACGGCGCCAACGAACTGACCGGAGCCGGCGGCCGGTCCGCGTGGAAGATCTTCTGGGAACAACTGACCGCGCTCATGGTTGTCATCCTGATCGTCGCGGCGGTCATCTCCGCGCTTCTGGCCGATTATAAAGATGCCGCCGTCATCGGCGCGATCGTCATACTCAACGCTCTCCTCGGATTCAGCCAGGAGTATCGCGCCGAGAAAGCGATGGCGGCGCTGAAAAAGCTCTCCATGCCGCTGTCGCGCGTCCGCCGGGACGGCGAGGTGCGAGAGTTGTCTTCGTCCGAACTTCTTCCCGGCGATATCGTGTTTCTCGAAGCGGGAAATTTTGTCGCCGCCGATGGACGCGTCTTGGAAAGCGCGGATCTGCAGACGCAGGAAGCGGCCTTGACCGGCGAGTCGGAGCCGATTCGCAAAACCGTCTCGGCCATCGACCTGCCGGATCTGCCCATCGGAGACCGCCGCAACATGGTCTATCGAGGGACTTTTGTCACCTCCGGCCGTGGCATCGTCGTCGTCACCGATACCGGCATGAGCACCGAACTCGGCCGAATCGCCTCGTTCCTTCAAAACGTCGAGCGCGAACCGACTCCGCTGCAACGCCGTCTGGAACGGTTGGGGAAACACTTGGCGAGCGCGGCTTTGTCTATCGTTGCCATTATCTTCACCCTCGGTCTCCTGCGCGGGGAAGACCTGAAGCTGATGCTCCTCACCAGCGTCAGCATCGGAGTCGCCGCGGTTCCCGAAGGGCTCCCCGCCGTGGTTACCATCGCTTTGACACTCGGCGCGCAGCGCATGCTGAAACGCCGTGTACTCGTGCGGCGCTTGGCGGCCGTCGAAACGCTCGGTTCGGTCACAGTAATCTGCTCCGACAAGACCGGCACATTGACGGAGAACAAAATGACCGCCGCCCGGCTCCGGGTCGCCGGCGAGGCGTTCGAGATCGCCGATGCGGCCGATGCGCCCGGCTCCTTCCACCTTCTATTGGCGGGAGGCGCGTTGTGTAACGACGCCGTGGTCCAAAGCGGTCCGGAGCGACCGCCGGCTCTGCTCGGCGATCCCACCGAAACCGCGCTCGCCGCCGCGGCCGCCAGGTTCGGCCTCGTCAAAAGCGAATTGGAACTGCGGCTTCCGCGAGCGAGCGAGCTTCCCTTCGACTCCACGCGAAAACGGATGACCACCGTTCACCGGCTTCCTGCCGACGGATCCCCGTTGCCCGCCGCCCTTCGTGGCGCCGTCGACGGAACGGGCGCTGTGAGCATCGCATTCACCAAGGGCGTCGTCGATAGCCTCGTGGGCATCTCCACTTCCGTCTGGGTCGAGGGCCGAATCGAAGACCTCAGTGATTCCTGGCGAGACCATTTCGCGGCCGCTAACGAGGATCTGGCGGGCAGGGGCATGCGCGTGCTCGGTGTGGCATTTCGCACTCTGACAGCGGATGTGGATCTGCTCGACCAGTCGGTGGAAAACGAGTTGACGCTGGTCGGCATGGTCGGCATCATCGATCCGCCGAGAAAGGAAGCCGCTCAGGCCGTCGTCACCTGCCAGAGCGCCGGTATTCGAGCGGTAATGATCACCGGCGATCATCCCCTTACGGCCAACTCCATCGCCACGCAATTGGGAATTGCCGGCGGCGAACCTCCACTAACGGGCCCCCGCCTTGAGCGGATGGCCTTCGAAGATTTGGTGCGGGAGGCCGAGACGGCCGCCGTTTACGCCCGCGTCTCGCCCGAGCACAAGCTCAAAATCGTCGAAGGCCTGCAACGCCGCGGACAGATCGTCGCCATGACCGGCGACGGCGTCAACGACGCGCCGGCCCTCAAGCGCGCCGACATTGGCGTCGCCATGGGGATCGCCGGTACCGACGTTGCCAAGGAAGCCGCCGACATGGTCCTGCTCGACGACAACTTCTCCAGCATCGTGGCGGCCGTGAAAGAGGGGCGCGTTATTTTCGACAACGTGCGCAAGTTCATCAAGTACATCCTCGCCACCAATTCCGGCGAAATCTGGCTCATGCTTGCGGCGCCGTTTCTCGGTATGCCCCTTCCTCTTCTGCCCTTGCAGATCCTCTGGCTCAATCTGGTCACCGACGGCCTTCCCGCTCTGGCGCTCGGCGTCGAACCGGCGGAAGAGAACGTGATGCGCCGTCCGCCGCACTCTCCCGGCGAAAGTATTTTCGCGCGCGGACTTGGCGTTCACGTTTTGTGGGTGGGACTGATGATGGCCGCGCTCGCCCTTGGCGCCGGGTTTTATTACTGGCGATCGAACGAACCGCATTGGCAAACGATGCTGTTCTCCACGCTGACGTTTTCTCAAATGGCGCACGTGATGGCGATCCGTTCCGAGGAGCAGTCTCTCTTTCGGCAGGGACTGTTGTCCAACAAGCCTTTGCTGGGCGCTGTCGCGTTGACGTTCGCGCTCCAGTTGGCGCTGGTTTACGTTCCCGTGTTGCAGTCCTTCTTCGGCACCGTGGCGCTCCATCCGGCCGATCTCGCGGTCTCCATCGGTTTGAGCCTCGCCGTCTTCGCCGCCGTCGAATTCGAGAAGTGGCTTTCGCGCCGGGCTTGCGCGGCGGTGCGCGGGTGATTTGGCTTCAATTCGCCATCTGCGTGGCGGTCATTCTCTTCTCCGGTACGCGGTTGTCCTATTACGGAGATGTGATCGCCGAAAAGTCCGGCTTGGGCCGCACCTGGATCGGAGTAATCTTGATGGCCTCGGTGACTTCTCTCCCGGAACTGGTGACCGGGATTAGCTCGGTCGCCCTCTACGACTTGCCGAACATCGCGGTTGGCGACGTGTTGGGCAGTTGCATGTTTAACCTACTGATTCTCGCCATGCTCGACATCGGGAGGAAGGCATCGCCCATCTCCTCGCTGGCCCATAACGGCCATTTCTTGACGGCGGCCCTCGGCGTTCTTCTCCTTGGAAGCGCGGCTGGTTCGATCCTTCTGTCCGATCTGATCCCGGCTATTGGTTGGTTCGGCCTCTACAGCCCGCTGTTTCTGATTTTGTACGTTGTGGCTATGCGCCTCGTTTTTCAATTTGAGCGCGCGCGTTCCGCGGGCTTTATCAGTGATGCCGTGGAAGGCCTGCAGTACAGCCACCTTCCCGGACGCGCCGCTTACGTCCGGTTCTCCCTTCACGCCCTGGTCATCGTCGCCGCCGCCACCTACTTGCCCCATCTCGGCGACGAAATTGCCACTATCACCGGTCTGGGCCGTTCTTTCGTGGGCAGCGTCTTTATCGCCGTCTCCACTTCGTTACCGGAGATCGTAGTCTCCCGGGCCGCTCTGCAGATGGGCGCCGTCGACCTCGCCGTTGGCAATGTTCTCGGCAGCAACCTCTTCAACGTGGCCATTCTCGCCATCGATGACATTGCTTATCGCCAAGGGCCGATTCTCGCCGTCGTCTCGCCTTCTCACGCCATTACCGCCCTCGCCGCCATCGCGATGACCGCCATCGTGACAGTCGCGCTCACCTACCGTTCCGGGAAACGCGTTCTTCTGTTTTCCTGGGAATCGATCGGTGTCACTCTGGTCTATACGCTCGCATCGCTTGCCCTTTATGTCAGACGATAATTCCGAATCCTTGCCATGAACATCCTCGTACTCAATTGCGGAAGCTCCACCATCAAATTCCAACTCATCGCAACCGACCGCGATGCCATCCGTTGCGCCGGCGACTGCCGCCTCGCGCGCGGAGTCATCGAACGCGTCGGCGGCGAAGCGGTCATTACGCTTCATGCGGCCGGCCGGCCTGTCACACATCACAGCGAACCGCTGCGCGACATCCGGGCCGCCCTGGACTTCATCATCCGCTGGATTGTTTCGGCCGGCTCCGGAATCGAGTCCGTGCAAAACGTGGCGCAGATCCACGCCGCCGGTCATCGGGTTGTCCATGGCGGCGAACTCTTCAAGCGTTCAATGCTTCTCGACGAAGAGTCCATCCGGCACATCGAGAAACTTACCGATCTCGCTCCTCTGCACAACGCCGCCAACGTGCGCGGCGTCCGCGCCGTTCAGGATCTGCTCGGCCACACGCTGCCGCAAGTCGCCGTGTTCGACACATCGTTTCACCAGACTCTGCCCGAACGGGCGTTCCTGTACGCGGTTCCCTATCAGTTCTACCGTCGTCACGCGGTGCGCCGTTATGGCTTCCATGGCACCTCCCATCGCTACGTCGCCGCGCGCTACCAGTCGCTGCGGGAAATAAGCCCGGAACGAACGAACATCATTACCTTGCACCTGGGGAACGGCTGTTCGGCCTGCGCGATTCAGGCGGGCAAGTCGATCGATATTTCGATGGGCCTGACGCCATTGGAAGGTCTGGTGATGGGTACTCGCTCCGGCGACGTCGACCCAACCCTCGACGCCTTCATCGCCGCAAAGGAAGGCATGAGTATCCTCGAGGTCGAGAGCTTGTTCAATAAACACTCCGGCCTTCTCGGCTTGTCAGGATTGACACATGACATGCGGGAGCTGCTCGCCGAAGTCCGTGACAACGGCGATCGCCGCGCCCAGCTCGCGATCGATGTCTTCTGCTACCGCGCCCGCAAGTACATCGGCGCGTACCTGGCCGCCATGGGCGGCGCCGACGCGCTGGTTTTCACCGGCGGCATAGGCGAGAACGCGCCGGAGATTCGGGAACAAATCTGCGACGGCCTTCAATGGATGGGCCTCGATCTGGACCCATCGCTCAATGCCCAGTGCGTCGCTGGCCGCGAAGGCCCCATCCATCAAACCGGTTCCCGTCTTCAGGCCTATGTGATCCCGACCGACGAGGAACTGCTAATAGCCCGCGATACGGTGCGATGCATCGAAGGCGAAGGCGATCTCTAAAAACCAAGGAGCATACTAATGACGGGATCGTCGTTTGACACCTGGAGCCGCGGCTACGGCGCGCTGCAACATTCCCCTGAAACACAAGCCCGGATCGCCGGTCTGGAGCGGCAACTGACAGAGTCCGGCACGCGTGGCGACGGCCACGCTCTGTTCGACGTTTTGCAAGCGGCCGATCGGCTCTGCAGCGCCGCCATGTGGCTGATCGTTCACGAAACTTACGCCCGGAACGTCTATCCCGACGGCCGCCCGCTCGCACCCGAAGACTTCAAGCCGAAACCCGAAGGTTATACCGGCGGCTCGCTCAACATGGCCCCAGCCTACGCCGGATACCTCGCCGCGAATGTCATCGCCGGCGTCACCCGCTCCTGGCTCATGGGACAGGGCCACTGCGTCGCCGCCATCGATTCCCTCAACCTCCTGGCCGGCAACCTCACTCCCGCCCACGCGGCCCGCTACCAGGTCACCGCCGAAGGGCTGACGCGATATGTCCGCGATTTCTACTCCTGCGCTCTCGACAGCCGGGGCCGCCAGGATTCGCCTCTCGGCAGTCACGTCAACGCCCACACCGCCGGTGGCATCGCCGAAGGCGGCTACCTCGGCTTTGCCGAACTACAATATGTGCATATGCCCCTGCCCGGGGAACGGCTCATCGTTTTCCTTTCCGATGGCGCGTTCGAGGAGCAGCGTGGTTCCGACTGGGCCTCCCGCTGGTGGCGCGCGGAAGATTCCGGCTGGGTGATGCCCATCATGATCAACAACGGCCGCCGCATCGACCAGCGCACCACAATGTCCCAACAAGGCGGCGCCGATTGGTTCTGCGATCACCTGCGGCTCAACGGTTTCGATCCGTTCGTGTTTGACGGCCGCGATCCGGCCGCCTTCGTCTGGGCCATCTTCGAGATGGAGCGCCGCCTGGCCGCCGCCGCGGCCCGGGTCGTCCGCGGCGAAGCGCGTTATCCCATCCCGCTTCCCTACGGTATCGCTGTCGCGCCCAAAGGCGCCGGCTTCGCCGGTGAAGGCACCAATCTCGCCCACAACCTGCCGCTGCTGGCCAATCCTCACACCGATCCCGGCGCCGCCCGCCGATTTAACGAGGCGGCCCGCAAGCTCTGGGTATCGCCGGATGATCTCCAGCGTTCCGCCGCGGTTTTTCAATGCCACCAGAACAGCAGCCGTGTGCGCGAGCGCGACCATCCGCTCGCCGGCCGCAACCCAGTCATCCATCCGCTCGACACACTGCCTTCGCGCCAGGTCCCGATCGAGCCGCGCAACGCCCCGGAACGATGGACCTTCTCCTCGCCCATGGACGCAGTCGACCAGACCTTCGCCTCCCTCGTTCGCGCCAATCCGCATCTGCGTCCGCGCGTCGGCAATCCCGACGAGATGAAGTCCAACCGCCTGACGCAGGCATTGGAACTTCTCAAGTTCCGCGTCTCCGATCCCGAGCCGGGCATTCCCGAATCGATCCTCGGCGGCGTGATCACAGCCTTGAATGAGGAGGCCGTCGTCTCGGCCGCGCTGGCCAACCAGGGCGGCATCAATCTGGCGC
>VFZW01000057.1 GCA_016871055.1 Acidobacteriota bacterium | reverse complement strand
GACCGTTGAAGACGCCTCCAAACTGTGACCGCTTGTAACTCAACAGAGGCTGGCCGCGCCGGTTATCGAAAAAGTTGTTGGAGTCGAGTTTAGAATTGCGCAGAAACTCGTAGGCCGACCCATGCCCCTTGTTGGTACCGGACTTGAAGACGACGTTCAGCACGCTGCCCAGGCTGCGCCCGAACTCGGCCGGATAGTCCGCGCCGAGCAGCTTGAATTCTTCGACCGCGTCGACCGACGGGAACACCGAAATACCGTTGAAACCGTTCACCGTCGGATGCGCGGCCGACACGCCGTCGATCATCGTGTCCATGGTGCGGGCGCGGGCGCCGTTGACCGAGTACCGCATTTCGCCGTAGCTGTTGCCCACGCTTCCAGTCACACCCGGCGTCAGAAAGACAAGGCTATAGACGTTTCGTGTGTTCAGCGGAAGATTCACGATCGACCGGTTGTCTACCACTTTGGCCAGCGTTGCATTCTGAGTCTCCAGTCGCGCGACCTCGGCGTTGACGACCACCGATTCGACCACTTCACCAACCGTCAATTGAATGTCGATACGGGCCGTTTGCTGTACGGAAAGCTCAATGCCCTCACGCACAAAGCGTTTGAAACCCTGCACCGTCGATTCGAGACGATAGTTGCCGCGCGGCAGCAGCGGGATGCTGTAGTTGCCGGAGGCATCGGTGGTGGCGGTCGAACGAACGCCGGTTCCGATGTTCGTAACGCTCACCTGCGCGCCCGGGATCACCGAGCCGCTACTGTCGGACACGATGCCGGTGATTGATCCCGTAATCGACTGCGCAAACGCGCCGCTGGCGCAAAGCCGCCGCTAAGGAAAGTACGAATTTCATGACAAACGACAACCTCTCTGTTTGTCTACTATAACAACTGGGAATCGCCATCCCCCAGGTGCGCTAGGCTGGTCCTAACGATGCGGCGTTTCCTCATAGTCTTTTCCCTGGCGGCGATCGCCTTTGCGCAAAGCCCGGATCCGTCAACCTTGGACGGCAAAGTGCTCTTCGGTTACCAGGGCTGGTTCCGTTGCCCCGGCGGCGGAACGATGGGAACCAACTGGCGTCATTGGGCGAACGGAACGCCGTCGGCGGCGACGCTTACCGTCGACATGTATCCGGATCTTCGTGAATTCGAGCCGGGAGAGACCTGCCCCGTACCCGGAATGACGATCGGAGCGAATCCAGCGCACCTGTTCAGTTCTGGCCATAGCGCAACGGTAGACCGCCATTTTCGCTGGATGCGGCAGTACGGGTTGGACGGCGTGCTCGTGCAACGATTCGTGACCGATATACCCGGCAGCAGGTCCAGCGGCGACGCGGTACTGAAAAACGTCATGGCCGCCGCCCGGCGCTATGGCCGCGTCTTTGCGCTGGAATACGACATTGCCGGTGCGAACCCAGCCACCGTGGCCGCAACGCTGCAATCCGATTGGCAATACCTGGTGGAAACGCTGGGCCTGACGGCTCATCCCGGCTACCTGCGCCATGGCGGTAAGCCGGTGCTCAGTGTGTGGGGGATCGGACTAAGCGGCACCCGGCATCCACCAAGCGACCCCGACGCCGCTTTGCGCCTGATCGAATGGTTTCGCGACACGGCCGGCGTCACTTACATTGGCGGCACTCCTGCCTATTGGCGAACTCTTTCCAACGATGCCGCCACCGACCCGCGTTGGACCGGCGTTTACCAGGCCATGGACGGCATTCAGCCCTGGACGGTTGGACGCTACAACTCACTGGCGGCGGCGGACCGCTGGCGCACAGAGCGCCTGCAACCCGACCTCGCGCTCACATCGCAGCGCGGGCAAGTCTACATGCCCGTCGTTTTCCCGGGCTTCTCCTGGTACAACCTGAACCGTACGGCGGCGCAGAACCAAATCCCGCGCAATAAGGGCGAGTTCCTCTGGCGTCAAGCCCACAACGCGAAGCAGGCTGGCGCGAAGACGCTCAAGATCGCAATGTTCGACGAAGTCGACGAGAGCACCGCGATGTTCAAATTGGCGTCCCGCCGCGCCGATGCCCCCGATCAAGGCTTCTGGCTAACGCTCGACGCCGACGGCTTCACGCTCCCCAGCGACTGGTACCTGCGGTTGGCGGGAGAAATTACGCGTGTCTATAAAGGCGAGACGGAGCCCGTCGCAGCAATGCCGGAAGACCCTGGCCCACCCTTCGCGGGCGCGGCGAAGCTGACACCGGTGAACGGAGCGACGTTTCAAGCCGGACCGGCGGCGGCGGGCGCGATCTTGACCATCCAGGGCGAGCGGTTTCGGAACGAAGAAGAGACGCTGGCCATCATCGATTCCAGCGGCGCGGGCCGCACTCCGGCGGTGTTGTACGCTTCGGCGGGCCAATTGAACATCGTGATTCCCGACGGCACGGCAACCGGGCCCGCGACGCTCGCTGTCGAGCGCGACGACGGGTCCATGGCGTATGGGCGCGTGCGAATCGATAAAGTCGCTCCGGGAATCTTCACCGCCGGAACCGGATCGGACGTTCCAGCGGCGAACGTACGAGTGGAACATGCCGATGGGTCCGGCTCCACCACGCCGGTCGCCGCATGCGGTGAAGATGGCGCCTGTCGACCCGCCCCGATCGATCTCGGGCCGCCAGGCGGTCGCGCCATTCTCGAGTTGTACGGAACCGGCATTCGGAACCGATCGGCTCTTGAGGCGGTTGAATGCACAATCGGCGGGGACAACGCCTCCGTACTGTTGGCCGAACCCGATCCCGATCGCCAAGGCGTCGACCGCATCCACGTCGCGATTCCTCGCGGCTTGGCGGGCCGCGGGCAGGCGGCGATCCGGCTGCGAGTCGACGGGGTAGACGCGAATCTTACACAGGCGTTGTTTCGGTAGCGGCCGCCGCTACAGCACGTCGGCGAATCCACGCTTCAAATGCCGGAAGATCATTCCACCGGCGAAGAAAATGCTCACGCTCCACGCCGCCATGATTGCGATCTCCATCGGGTCCGGCCACGCGGCCGTCAACAGCCGGTCGCGATAGGCGCGCACGAAGTACGACATCGGATTACCCTGCAGCAGGAAGCGCATGCTTTCCGGAATCTTGTCTTCGGTGATGAAAATCGGCGTCATCCAAAACCAGAACGTCACCACCACCGCCACAATCTGCGCTGTGTCCCGCAGATAGACTTGCAGGCTCGCGAAAATCCATCCGAGCCCTACGCCCAGCAAGCCAATAAGCAGCATGTAGAGCGGAAGGGCGGCGAAAAACGGACTCACCGAGTCCTGCACGATGTAGATGGCGACCAGAGCCAACCCGAGCCCGATCAAGTGATTCACCAATGACGAGAAGAACACACTGATCGGCAGCATCTCGGATGGAAACAGCGTCTTCGTCACTAAATTGGAATGCTCGGTCACCGAGGTCGCCGATCGCAACACCGTCTCCTGAAAAAGCATCCACGGCAGATAGCCCGAGAGCAGGTAAATCGTATAATTCCGCGTCGGCGCGCCTTCCGGCATCTCGGACTTGAGGCAGTATTGAAACACGAACGTCCAACTCGCCAGCATCACCAGCGGGTGCACCACCCCCCACAGCCAGCCCGCCGCCGACCCGACATACCGCTGCTTGAAATCGCGCATCGAGAGCTGGAACAGCAGGTTCCGCCGTTCGACGAGGTTCCGCAAAAACTGGCCGCCAATCACAGACCTCCAGTGTACGACGAGCCTGCTTCGATATTTTTCGAAATATCTGTTGACTAGATTCTGTATTTCTACTATTATCGAATCGTGACAACAACATCTTGCTGTGCTCCCACTTGCTGTTCAGATAAACCCGTCTCCATCAAAGAGACCGTCCGTTCCAGGTACGCCGCCGCCGTCACCGAAGCCGTCAAAGGCGAGGGCAAAAGCTGCTGCGGAGACCCCGTCTCTTCCGGCCTTTACGACGCTTCGCAAATCGCAACCATCCCGGAAGAAGCCATCCTCGCCTCCTTCGGCTGCGGCAATCCCACGGCGCTGGCCGAGCTGAAGCCCGGCGAAATCGTCCTCGACCTCGGCGCCGGCGGCGGCATCGACGTGCTGCTCAGCGCCCGCCGCGTCGGCCCAACCGGCTTCGCTTTCGGTCTCGACATGACCGACGAGATGCTAGCCCTCGCCCACGAAAACAAACAAAAGTCCGGCCTGGAGAACGTGACTTTTCTTAAAGGCGAAATTGAATCGATTCCCCTTCCCGACAACTCGGTCGACGTCATCGTCTCCAACTGCGTCATCAATCTCAGCGCCGACAAAGACAAGGTCCTCCGCGAAGCCAAACGCGTGCTGAGACCCGGCGGCCGGTTTGCGGTTTCCGATGTCGTCACCAAGGAAGGCATCCCCGCCGAAATCCGCGAATCGATGCTGCTCTGGGCCGGTTGCATCGCGGGAGCGCTGACCGAATCCGACTACGCCGCCAAACTGTCTGCCGCCGGATTCACCGATATCTCGGTCGAACCGACGCGCATCTACACGACCGAGGACGCCAAACAGTTTCTAGGCGATGCGCCCGGCGTCGGCGCCGGCGCCGTCGATGGCAAGATATTCAGCGCCTTCGTCCGCGCTCGAGCGTAATCGATTTGTAACACAAGTATATTTACCGGCTACTCGAAATAAGTGTAACTTTTCGTGGGTGCGCGTGTTAATGTACAGATAGATGCGATCTATAGGTGTACTTTTTCTGGCGACAGCTTGGTCGGTAACATCCTGGGCCCAGGTAGTTGTCGGCGCTAATTCGGACAAACTCTCATCGGGATATGTATTCATCGCTCCATCCGCGTCCACCGAGTCCCACTTACTGCGTAACGACGGAAGCGTCGCCTACACGTGGCCCGGAACCAATCCGGCCGGACTCGCCGTAAAACTTCTGCCAGACGGAACGATCCTCCGTTCGGGAGTAGTCACTTCTTCCCTATTCCGGAACGGAAGCGGTGCGGGAGGTCAGGTTGAGAAAAGAAACTGGAACGGCGACCTTCTCTGGAGTTACATAATTCCAGACGAAAGATATCTGCAGCATCACGACATAGCGGGACTCCCGAATGGAAATGTCTTAATTCTCGCTTGGCGATTCCACACCGCGGAAGAGGCGATAGCTGCGGGCCGCAAACCGGGTACTCTTCCGGAGACGGGAATTTGGTCCGAGTCCATTTTCGAAGTAAAGCCGGTCGGCGCGGACGGCGGCGAAGTTGTCTGGCAATGGCACGCTTGGGATCATCTTGTCCAGGATTTCGATGAAGCCAAAGCGAACTACGGTGTCGTCGAGGGGAACTACCGGCGCATCGACGTAAACTTCACCAGTAACCAGCCCAACCCTTCCGCCAACCCGGATTGGCTCCACCTGAACAACGTTCGCTACAACGTAAAGTTCGACCAGATCATGGTCAGTTCGCGGCCATGGAGCGAAGTCTGGATCATCGACCATTCAACGACGGCCGAAGAGTCCGCTTCTTCCAAAGGTGGCAGGCAAGGCCACGGCGGCGATCTGCTGTACCGCTGGGGCAACCCGCGCGCGTATCGCAAAGGCGGCGTCGCCGAACAGACCCTCATTAATACGCACGATGCAAACTGGATCCCCGAAGGCCTGATCGGCGGCGGAAACATGCTGGTAATCAACACCGGTACCGGCCGCGGCTACACCTCGGCCGACGAGGTCGTGTTACCGGTCGACGCCAAGGGCAGCTATTCACTCGATGCCAGCGGCAGATTCGGGCCCAACGCCGCGATCTGGTCATACGGCCAAACGGCTCCTGCACCGTTTTTCTCGCCGACCGGCAGCAGCGCCCAACGCCTTCCCAACGGCAATACGCTGATCTGCATTTCGAACGCCAACAGGATTGTCGAAGTCACGCCCGAAAAGGAGATCGTCTGGAACGTCAACCTGGGCGCGGGCAGCGCCGGCGGCTACAAATTTCGCGCCGAACGATTCTTCCCGGAATCCCCACAACTCCGAACGACAAGTCTCGGCGCGCCGGCGCCCGAGGTCCGCCACGCCGCGTCGCTTCACCCTTCGGTTGCCGCACTGGGCGGCTTGCTAACCGCCACCGGCGCCGGCTTTGCCAACACTCCCGCCGAAGCCACGATTATCGACGCCGCCGGCACAACCCATAGCGCATACGTCGCTCGCGCCACCGCCGCGGAACTGACTGTTCAAGTTCCAAAAGCTGCCGTACCCGGTCCGGCGCGACTCAAAGTCGCCGCCGCCGATGGGACAACCCAGACCCGCGACTTCCGCATCGACGCCATCCGCCCGGGCCTGTACGCAATCAACGGCAACGGGGAAGGCCCCGGCGCGATCACCGCGCTGCTCGACGACCAGAGTGCGATGTTGGCCTACACACTCGACACCGCGTCCAATCAGTACCTGCCCGCCAACATCCCGCTCGCTGGCAGTGTTTATCTCTCGATCTTCGGCACCGGCCTTGGCGGTGCCAAAGGCCCCGTGTCGGTCACGATCGACGGCACGCCGGCCCCAGTCGTCGCCGTCGAATCGCTGACCCAGTTCCCAGGCGTCGACCAGGTGAACGTCGGCCCGATCCCGGCGTCACTCGCCGGAAAGCGCGGCGTCCCGGTGGTTTTGACGACCGGCGGCAGGTCGACGAACGCCGTCGCTGTCAGTTTCCAATAATTTCTGACAAGTTTTGCGGGCCGATTCCGGTCGTAGTAAATTAGTAAAGACGATATCCCCCATGAAACTCGCCACCGCCGTCCTTGGAACGGCCACCGCCATCGCCGCGCCCGGCATCTTCGAAATCGAAGGCAAGAAATTCGATCTCACCCACGTCTACGCTCGCAAGGCGCCTAGCACCTTCGAGAAGAAGTAAGAGTCGCTTTTCATTCTTGCCGTCGACCGCGCCCTCGCGCCGGAAGTCCGCACCGCCGAAAGCGCCGTCCCCGTATTGGTCTGGGACAATAAACTGAACGGCGTCGAAATCGAGATCAAGGGCGATAGCGTTTCGTGGATGCTGAAGACTTCGGCCGCCGGCGGCATCGTCTCCGGCTCGCGTTCGCCGAACCCGCACAAGCTGCAAGTTACGGCGAACCGTGTGAAAGGCCGCGTCGAAATTGACGAGCGCGAAAACGAGCATACAAAGTACTTCATCGCCTTCGATGTCGACTCGGCGATCGAGCGCTACGTCGCTCCCCCGGCCCCTACCGCCGCCGACACGGCCGCGGCGAAGAAACACCCCGCCACCGCCGCCTACATGACATTCCAGGCCGCGCTCATGAAAGGCGACAAGGCCACGATGACGAAGCTCATCGATCCCGAAAAGGCGAAGATGATGGACACGCCCGAATTCCCGCAGATGATCAAGTTCATTCAGGAAATGCAGGCAAAGAACATCCAGGTGCTGTGTGTTGCCGAAAACGGCGACAGCGCCACGCTCACAGTCACCGGAAGCGCCGGCAAGCAGAAGGGTACCGTTACCATGCAACGCCGCGACGGCCAGTGGATCCTCATGAAAGAAAGCTGGCAGCACGCCAACTGACCTTACGCCAGCACGTCCCGAATCACATTCCCATGCACGTCGGTCAGCCGCATATCGCGACCGCTATACCGGAACGTCAGCCGCTTGTGATCGATGCCCAACAGATGCAGAATCGTCGCGTGTAGATCGTGAACGTGCACTTTGTTTTCGATCGCGAAGTAGCCAAACTCGTCGGTCGCGCCATACGTCATTCCGGGCTTTACGCCCCCGCCGGCCATCCACATCGTGAAGCCGTACGGATTGTGATCGCGTCCGATCCGCGACGCCGCGCCCGGCGTATCCGGCATCTGCGCGCAGGGCGTTCGTCCGAATTCCCCGCCCCACACCACAAGCGTGGAATCCAGCAGCCCCCGCGATTTCAGGTCTTCCAGCAGCCCAGCGATCGGCCTGTCGGTCGACTGCGCGTTGATGCGATGCCCGTTCTCCAAGCCCGCGTGTTGATCCCACCGGTCGAGCCCGGGCCGCGCCGGCGTCAGCAACTCGATGAACCGCACCCCGCGCTCGACAAGCCGCCGCGCGAGCAAACATTCGCGCCCGAACTCCTCGGTGATCTTTTCGTTGAGCCCGTACAACTCTTTCGTCGCGTCTGACTCCTTCGACAGGTCCAACAACTCCGGCACCGCCGACTGCATCCGAAACGCGAGTTCGTAGTTCTTGATCGTCGCTTCGATCTCGCTCACTTCGCCGAACCGCTCGACCACGCCCTTATTCATCTTGCTCAACAACGCCAGCTTGCGCTGTTGCGCCGCCGCCGCGCCCGCCGGAGGCACAAGATCGGCCACCGGGTGCTCACCCTTGCGAAACATTGTGCCCTGATAGCTGGCCGGCAAAAAGCCGCTCGCGAAACAGTCCATGCCTCCCGGCGGCACAAGGCCGCTCTCGAGCACAATGAACCCCGGCAAATTGTCGCTCTCCGAACCCAAGCCGTAGTTGATCCACGATCCCATGCTCGGCCGGCCTTGAAATCCGGAACCGGAGTGGATGAAATAGTTCGCCGCCGTATGTTCGCTGTGATCGGCCACCATCGAGCGAATCAGGCAAATGTCGTCGATGCAACCGGCTACATGCGGGAAGATGTCGCTGACATCGGCCCCACTCTGCCCGTGCTTGCGGAACGAATACGGCGAACCCAGAATTTGATCGGAAATGTTGAACACCGTGGTCGGCGGCGTGAACGGTAGTTTCTTGCCATGATCGGCGCGCAACCGGGGCTTGGGATCGAACGTATCCATCTGCGACGGCCCGCCGTCCATGAAAAGGAAGATCACGGCCTTCGCTTTCGCCGGGTGATGCATGCCGTTCTTCGCCGCGCCCCGCGCCAGCATCTGCATCAACGCCAGCCCGCCAAAACCGTTCGCCGCGCGGCACAAAAGCTCACGCCTACTGGACATAGATAAACTCCGCCGAATTGAACAGCACATGCGCAAAGTCGGCCAGCGTCCCGCCGCCGGCCAGGAACGCATGTGCGTCGTTGCGCTCTTGCGCCGACGGCTCCCGGCCAAACGCGCGCCGGTACATCGCACCGGTCTTGTCGGATTCTCCAGCCATCCTCTCCGCGAACAACGCCGCCTGCTGCAACACAAACTCGTTGTTCATCATCATCAACGCCTGCGACGGCACCGTCGATTGATTGCGTGCGCCGATCGTCGAAATCGGCAACGGATAGTCGAAGGCCAAAAACAGCGGTGTCAGAAAATTCCGCCGCACCTGCACATACAGACTGCGCCGCCCCGCGCCATCGAGCGGGCCCGTCCGCGGCTTACCCCGCCCGTCTTGATACTTGCTGATGTAGGGCACGACGCTCGGGCCATACATCTCGGCGTTCAATCCGCCCGAGACAAAAAGGATCGCATCGCGAATCGCTTCGGCCTCCAAACGCCGTACCGGATAATGATGTAGGTACTCGTTGCGAGGATCGATCTTCGCCATCGCTGCATCCGCGCGGCTGCTCATTTTGTAAGCGTCCGACAGCACGATCTCACGGTGCAGCTTTTTCGTGCTCCATCCGTTCGCGACAAATCGAGCGGTCAACGAATCAAGCAGATCGCGATGCACCGGGCGCTCGCCGGTCAATCCGAAATTGTCGGTCGTCCGCGCCAGCCCGTCGCCGAAATGATGTTTCCACACTCGATTCACCCACACGCGCGCCAGTAAATCGCGGGCGTCGCCGGTAATCCATCGCGCCATCTCGACGCGCCCGCTTCCAGTCAACGGAGCCTGCTGTTTCGAAAGCACCTGCAAGAAATGCCGCGGAACGTCCTCGCCTAAATTCACGTGACTGCCCCGAATATGCAACTTCGTATCGCCCGGGGCTTCGTCCCACGCCACCATGCCGAACGCCGACTCCGGTACGGCGGCCACCGAAGCCGGCTCGCGCCAATCGGCCTTCTCGACATTCTCAACCGGCGGCGGATCCTTCTCTTCGCTGAACACAATCGCATCGACGGCGATCGCGCCCGTGCGCGAACGGTCGACAATTTCGAAGTAACACAGCCGCTGATACGGCAGCGTCATCCGGTACGTCACCCACTCGAACTCGTCCTTGCCCGTACCCAGATAATGCAGGCTCTTGAAATCGTCGGCGACCAGCGTCAATCGCACCGGCTCACGCTCGCCCAGCGAACGATCACCCTTCGTCGCCGCCAAACGGACATGCACGTAATGATTGGGCATCCGGAACTTCTTCGAAGTCAGCGAGCCAACCAGTTCGCTCACGCCGCGCCCGGCCGAGTCGACAATGCCGTCGCGTACGCCATTCGCAAACGCCTCGCCGCTCGCGTACCAGTTGTTCTTCGCCAGATCTTCGAAGTCTTCCCACATCGTTTCGCCCGGCCGCAACGCGATGCGCGTCTTCCCCGGATTGCGCGTATCCGGCGCCGCGCGAACATGCGCCGCGCGCACGGCCGCCGCCTGCGCCGGCGAATCGATCACTACTTCGCGCATACCGGTCGAGTGCAGGATCCCCGCCAACCCGTAATAGTCCTTGGTCGGAATCGGATCGAACTTGTGATCGTGGCAGCGCGCGCACGCCACCGTCAATCCCAGGAACGCCTTGCCAATCACATCGATCTGATTATCGACAGTGTCCGCCTTCGATTTGATCGAATCGGTGGCGCTGTTCAAAACCTCGCCGAACCAGTAGAAATTCGTCGCCAGCGGCGATTCGAAAAACTTCCCATCGCGAGACAGCCTCTGGTCCCGCAACAAATCGCCCGCGATGTGTTCCTGCACAAAACGGTCGTAACGAAGATCGTCGTTGAACGCGCGGATCACATAATCGCGATACCGCCACGCATCCAGTTTGTTGTTGTCGTACTCGTGCCCGTTGGTTTCGGCGTAGCGCACCAGGTCCAGCCAGTGCCGCGCCCACCGCTCGCCATAATGCGGTGAAGCAAGCAACCGGTCGACGGCCGCGCCATACGGCTCGCCCTTCAGGAACCGGTCCATCTCTTCGGTCGATGGCGGCAGCCCGGTCAAATCAAATGTCACCCGCCGCAGCCACTCACGCCGTCCTGCGCGCGCCGCCGCCGTCAACCCCTTCGACGCGCGCGCCTTTGCCAATGCCTGATCGATTCCAGCGTCGCCTCCCCGCAACGGTTGAAACGCCCAAAATCCGCGGCCTCGTTCCAGGTCGATCCCCTTCGACACGGCCCCCGCCCCACCGTCATCGACCCGCGGGTCGAGTGCGCCAAGCTTTAGCCACGCGGCAAAACTCTCAATCGTGTCATCGGACAATTTGCCGGCCGGCGGCATGCGCAAATGCAAATCGGTATAGGAAATCGCCTTCAGAAGCTTGCCGTTCACCGACCGCAATCCGGCCTTGGTGTCCAGCCTCAGCCCTGCCTTCGGCTCGCGCAAATTCGCGCTGTGACACCCGAAACACTTCTCCGCCAGTACCGGGCGAATCTGTTTTTCGAAAAGCTCGTCACCCTCCGCGGCGGCGAGCGGGAGACCGAGCAGCAACGATAGCCAAATTCTCATGCCAGTGGCATTATTATAATCATTGCGGTGCATAGCGGCGTTTTTTCGCTTTACCGTATGGGGAAGTCAATGGAAACCATCGGAAGGTATCAGATTCGTGCGGAACTGGGCCGGGGTGAAATGGGTGTCGTCTATCGCGCCTACGACACCGAACTCGACCGAGAAATCGCGCTAAAAAGTGTATTGCTCGAAGGCGGCGATCCCGCCCAGCGCATGGCCAACGCACAGCACCTGGCCCGCGAGGCCCGCGCCGCCGCGCGCTTGCAGCATCCCAACGCCGTCGCTGTTCACGACTTTTTCTACACCGCCGACAGCGCCTACATCGTCATGGAGTTCGTCCGCGGCCCCAATCTCGACGCACTCCTGGCCACCGGCGACACCTCCAACCGCGACCTCACGATTCGCATCTTGCGCGAAGCCGCCTCGGCCCTCGACGCCGCTCACGCCGCCGGCATTGTTCACCGTGATATCAAGCCGGGCAATATCCTTTTCGATGAAACCGGCCGCGTAAAAATCGCCGATTTCGGTATCGCTCGACTCTCCGGCGGCAACGTGACCCAGACCGCGCCCGGCGTCGGCACCACCGCCGGCACACTGAGCTACATGTCGCCCGAACAAATTCGCGGCGAAGCGCTCGATGGCCGCTCGGATCAGTTCGCGCTCGCCGTCGTCGCTTACCAACTCGTAACCGGCGGCCTTCCCTTTGCCGCCGACACCTGGATCGCCCAGTCGTACAAAACCCTCAACGAAGCGCACGTTCCACCCTCGCAGCTCATCCAAGGACTCTCGCCAGGCGTCGACGTCGCCTTCCAGCACGGCCTCGCCAAACAAGCGTCGCAACGCTCCCCCAACTGCACCGCTTTCGTCGAAGCGCTGGCTGGCTCGGCCGTTCCGGCCGTATCGCGGGCGCGCGAAAAAGCCCGGTGGGTGCTCGCGCCGATCGTTCTAGTGGCCTCCGCCGTACTGATGCTGTTGATCTACCGCGGCATGCGCACCATCGAGTCGCCCGTCGCCCGCGTCGATGTTCCCCCAACCCAACAACAGGCGCCCGCCGTCACACCTCCTCCGGTGGCGGCAACGCCTCCGCCGCCCACCGCGCCGCCCGTCGAAGAGTCGCTCTCTCTTGTCGTCGACGGCATCCCCATCGACTTCGCCAAAATTCAACCCGGCCGCTTCCTTATGGGCGACGGCGTCGGCCCGCGCGAAGAACAGCCCCAGCACATGGTCGAAATCTCCAAGAGCTTTCAGTTGGGCCGCACCGAGATCACCGAAAAACACTGGAACGCCGTAATGACCGGCAAGTCGACCGGGACAATGAAGCCCAAGGTCAACAGCTCTTGGAACGATGCGCAGGCCTTTATCGCCAAGCTCAACGCGCGCAACAACGGCTTCCTCTACCGCCTGCCGACCGAGGCCGAGTGGGAGTACTGCGCCCGCGCCGGGGACGACAAACAGATGTCGCGCAACTATGATGATCTCGCTTGGTACTCCTCCAACGCCCAAGGGTACCTGCAAGATGTCGCCACGACGAGGATGTCGAACATCTGGGGCGTCTATGACATGCTTGGCAACGCCAGCGAATGGGTGCAGGATTACCTGGACCTCGAATACTACGCCAAGAGCCCCGGCCGCGACCCGAAGGGTCCCGCCTCCGGCGAATTCCGCGTATTCCGCGGGGGCAACGCGAACTCGAGTGTGCAGAACTGCGCATACGCGACGCGATTCGCCGATAAGCCGAACGCCAAGGGGGAGCACCTCGGCTTCCGCCTCGCGCGCGAACGAAAGTAAAGATGTCGCGCGGCTGGGAAAACAAATCGGTGCAAGGCATGATGGACGATTACGACAATCGTCCCCGCAAGCCCGAGCCGCAAAAGTCGCCCGCTCAACTGGCCTTCGAGAAAAAGCAATACAGCCTCGAACTCTCCCGCAAAGGCGTCGCCAACGACCTCTCCCGCGCCACCCATCCCGCACACCGCGCCCAACTCACCGCGGCGCTGGCCCACCTCGACGCCGAACTTGCCAAGCTCAACGCCGATGCGCCAGGCTCACTGGAATGACCGGTCCCCCATCAGCTTACGCACCAGCAACCCCACGCCCGTGAACACAACGCCGAAGAGCGACAGAATCCCCAACGGCGCCCAGAAGTCTTCGTTAAATCCCATCTCGCGTTTAATGTCCCAGCGGTTGGTGGGGCTCATGAAGAACGTACAGCTTTTCGCGGAGCTCCCACACATGGACGACAGTCGGAAATACGTCCCGTTGTAGCTGCCTATGCCGCCGAGCAGAAAGCGCCCGTTCCATTCGTGCTTGACGAAGAAGTCGGCCTTCTTCTCTTCGAGAATTTCTTTGACCTGAGGCGTAATTTCGACGTTGGAAGGCGGCGGCGGAAGTTGATCCCGGTGCATCGGCGTCCCGATGACTTGGATCCACTGAAACCGTTTCGGCGTCTCGACGATCGCGAACGCCACCGCGCCCAGCAGCGGGAAAACACCAAACATCGAAAACGCCAGCCAAGGGCCGAAGTACTTGTGCAACCCCAGCTGCCGCAGGCGCGAGGATTCCGGCACCGCCACGCCGAGAAACGGAATCCCCACCATCAGCGCGAACCCCGCGCCGAACGTCCACGCTCCCGCGGCGGTCAACTCCGGATTCGTCCCCGACGCATCGAGCCGCAGCTCCCGCGCCTGCCCGCGCAGGAACTGCACGTTGTGCCGCGTCCCAGGCGCCCAACGCCGCAGTTCGTCGTAGGCTTCTTCGATGTAGACAGCCTGCGAAATCTCTTCTTCCCAACGCACCCGCCGGTCGTTGGCATCGGTCGAGCGCAAGTCCAGCCGCAATAGAAAATACGGATATCGCTCGTGGTCGGCATCGACAAACAACGAAGACGCCACCACCTCCACCGGCATTTCCCGCATGTGGAGGTAGGCCCAGATGTTCGTGCCGATTTTGTAGACGTAGAACAGGCTGAAGAGCAGCGTCGGCGCCGCGATCCCAAGGAACAGTTTCAACGGTGGCGCGGCGCGGTTCATTCGGATAGCATAGCGCGGGAACATTTCGAGCGAGTTACCCGTATCTCATTCCGGAGGCTGCCATGCTCAAGTTCCTTCTCTGGTGCATCCTGCTCGTCATCTGCTGGCCGCTGGCCATCGTCGCGCTGATTCTGTACCCAATCGTCTGGCTTGTGCTGCTTCCGTTCCGAATCGTCGGCATCGCCGTCGGCGGCGTGTTCGATCTCATCACCGCGTTGTTTTCGCTCCCCGGACGCCTCGTTCGTCGCATCGCATAAACTATTCGGGTGACCCATCTGCTGGCCGCCATGGCCGCCGGCGCGCTCCTTGGCTGGCAGTTCCCGGGTATTGCCGATTACGCCGCGCCGCTAGCGAACTCCTTCTTGCGCCTCGTCCAATCGGTGATCGCCCCGGTCTTGTTCACCACACTGGTCGCCTCCTTCGCGCGTGGAGGAAAGCCCTCCGAACTCGGCCGCATCGGCGCTAAGTCGCTGGTCTGGTTCGAAGCCTCGACAACGCTGGCGATGTTGATCGGCTGGGTCGTCGTTACGATGCTGCGGCCCGGCGACGGCGTCGGCCTCAGGGGAACCGCACAAGCCGCCAACGCGCCGAACTTCGCCGCCGTCGTTGAAAGCATGTTCCCGTCGAGCATCGTCTCCGCCATGGCGCGCGGCGATGTCCTGCAGATCGTGCTGTTCTCGGTCGCCCTCGGACTCGCCTGCGCCGCCATCGGTCCGCGTGCGGAGGTCTTTGTCCGGTTCTGCGAATCGGCGTCGCAAATCGCGCTTCAATACACGCGCTTTGTGATGAAGTTCGCCGCGATCGGAATCGCCGCGGCAATGGCGTCGGCGGTCGGCGCCAACGGCGCCGGCATTCTTGTTGGACTCGGTAAGTTCGTCGCCGCGGCTTGGCTCGCACAATTGCTATTCACGGCCTTGGGAGTCATAGTGCCGTTGCTTTTCCTCCGGATCCCCCTCGCCCGCTTCTGGCAATTCATGCGCGAGCCCTTCTTCATCGCCTTCGGTACAACGTCCAGCGCCGCGGCGATCCCCTCCACGCTCACACAGCTCGAACGCTATGGCATTCCCCCCGCGCTCGCCAGCCTAACCATGCCGCTCGGCATCAGCTTTAACCCCTGCGGCTCCGCGTTGCATCTCGTCATGGCCTCGTTCTTCGTCGCGCAAGCCGCCGGCGTATCTCTGACGATGCCGCAGCAACTCATGATCCTGTTGACACTGAAGCTGACAAGCAAAGGTGTAGCCGGCATCCCGCGCGCCAACTTCGTGATCCTGTCGAGTCTCTTCCCCGCTTACGGACTACCCCTTGAAGGCCTCGCCGTGCTGCTCGGCGTCGACGCGTTCATCGACACCATTCGCACCGGCAACAACATTCTCGCCAACTGCGTCGCACCCGCCGCCATCGCCCGATGGGAGGGCTGGCGGCCTACAGCAGCGCCTGAATCTGACGCGTATGGCGCTCCAGATGGGCGGCAAGCATGATCAAACATTGATAACCGTCGACCTCGCCCAACGGCATCGGAACCGTGCACCGGCGCAGCGGGTCCTCCGTCGTGAGTGTGTAGTCGATGGTCGCTTGCCGCCGCAGCGCCAACTCCGCCATCGCCGCGCGGCGATCCGTCCATTCCCCACGCGGCCCGACAACGGCCGGCGCGTCGCCTTTTCCCGTTTCGCCCGCGGCCCTTCGCCAAACCGTTTCGTCGCTAAGCGGTTCCGCGGGCCCGCCCGCGTTCTTGGCGAGCGAACGTCGCACCGCCATAAGTACGCGGCCCTCGACGAGGATCAGATGCTCGACATTCTCGGCGACGCTCCAAGCGCCTTCAGGCTTGCGATTGTAAAGCTCATCGCTGACACCCTCGAGCAACGCGGTCGGCGCCGCATGTCCCTGGCGCAATCGCGCCGCAAGACCGTTTCTATCGTTCAGGAAATCCACTCGTCTTCTTGACCTCTCGAATCTGTGTCGTATGCCGCTCGGTGTTCGCCGGGAGCATCAGTAATATTTGATACGCGTCCAACGGCCCGCTTACACCGTCGCGCAAACTCCGCCGCAACCTCCACACGCGGCGGCGCCGGCTCGGCTCCGCGGCGGTCACCCGCTGCTGCAAAGTTGTCGCCATGAAGCCCAATCGGAATACCTCGCGATCCATCGCGTTCATCGATCCCTCGGCTTCCAACGCGAATCGCGTCATCATCAACCAGTACGTCGCAAACCGTATTTTAGATCTTTCCATTCGTCGCTTCACGATCTCTGCGCCGCCGCAGTAGATACAGCAAGGGGCCGGCCGCGCCAAAGGCCGCCGTCAGCAGCAAATACGGTACGGCCAGCACTCCACGTTCCCGCGCATCCGCCATGATCCAGGCCGACACAAGCGTGAGCGTGATGACGAGGTCGAAAAACAACAGTCCGGTCGCGGAGTTGTAAAACGCCCAGTGAAAGAAACCGCGGTAGCCGTGTTGATACAGAACCGTCGCGGTGAACGCGAGAAACGCGAAGAGGCAAAGGAGAAGTAGGGATTTCATGGAATAGTATGATCGTTCTTTTACTACGAACGATCGTTCGTTCCATGCTAACCTATGTACGAACCCAACGCAAGAGAAAATGAAGGCCGACGGCTCCATCCTCTCCCTCGCCCTGAAGCGCCCCGCCTCCTCGGCGCGCCAATCGACCCGCGACCGCATCCTCGCCCACGCCGCCGACATCGCTTCTCGCGAAGGCCTTGAGGGTCTCACCATCGGCCGGCTTGCCGACGATCTGTCCATGAGCAAGAGCGGGCTGATCGCGCATTTCGGCAATAAAGAAGGCCTTCAACTCGCCGCCATCGAGTTCGCCTCGGAGGTGTTCGTACGCGAGGTGGTTCTGCACGTACTAGACGCCCGGCGAGGCATCGAACGCCTCAATGCCATGCTCGATGCCTGGCTACGCTACGTCGAACGCTCCGTCTTCAGCGGCGGCTGCTTCTTCATGGCCGCGTCGCTGGAAATGGACGGCCGCCCCGGTCCGGTGAAAAAACGCTTGCAAGTCGCCACCCGTTGGTGGTTTGACGCCCTCGCCGATGAGATCCGCTTCGCCGTTCGAGCCCGCGAATTGCCATCCAACACCGATTTCACCCAGCTCGCCTTCGAATTACATGCCTTCGCCCAGGAAGCCAACTGGGGCTACCAGATGTTTGGCGACAAGAAATGGTTCACCCGCGCCCGCGCCTCAATGGCCGCCCGATTGACCAACGAAAAATAATTTCAAAAAATTGGCCATACGCGGACGTTTTTTGCGCGTCTATGAATGTGAGGGCTTATCGGCCTTCCGACAAACACACCATGCAAACGTCCGACATTGCCACCGACCGGTGGAGGGGACCGCTCAGCGAGATGCTTCTTTATACCGAGCATCCGTTTCTTCCCTTACATGCAGCCCTATTCGCCAACTTCGACGGCACCTTGACGGTCGTCGTCAGCGGCCGCAACGGCCGCGAGTGCCCCGGCGCGTATAAAGTCGCCTTGGCCCGTTCCAGCCGCGCCGCCGCGCAGTCGCTCGAGATCGTCCTGCGTCCCGGCGACAACAGCGCCACCGAACGCGTGACGTTTGAGGACGAAGGCGCGCACTTTACCGGCATCCGATTCGAAACGCACGGCAAGCCACCGGCCTTGGTTTAGCGTTTACTTACGGCTACCGAAACTCACCGCGCAACGAAATCCGATATTCGGACTCCGCTCGCCCGCACGCGCCCAACTCCGGTGCGCGCACGTCAAGAAGTTCGGACTGTCAAACCACGACCCGCCGCGCAACACGCGATACATCCCCTTCTCCGGCCCCTTCGGATCTTTCGCAGCGGCTTCGGCATAGTAGTCTCGGCCATAGTAATCGGCGGTCCACTCCCACAGGTTCCCGACGATATCGCACAACCCCAACGACGATCGCGGCAACTTGCAAACTTCCAGCGGACCCTCAAGCCCATTGAACCGCGCATCCTTCGCCGTCGGCGCCCGGTCGCCCCACGGATATCTCTGCTTCTCGGTGATCCCCCGGCACGCGCGCTCCCACTCGGCCTCGGTCGGCAACCGTTTTCCGCGCCACGAGCAGTACGCGGCGGCATCATCCCAACTCATATCGGCCACCGGAATCTGCTCGCGTCCAACCGGAGGCTTCCCGTCCCGCCAAACCGGCGGCGGCCTGTGTTTCTTCGCTTTCACGAACGCGGCGTACTCCGCGATCGTGACCTCGTGTTCATCGAGGTAGTAAGGACTCAACTCGATCTCCCGTACCGGCAGATCGTCCTTCAGCGGATTCGGATAAAACGCCAGTTCCGCGTCCTTGTCCTCATGAGTCCGCCCGCGTTGAAACTTCCCGCCCGGCACGAACACCATCCCCGCCTCGCCGGCGAACAAAGCGCCGAGCGTTAACATCACCAACCAGCGGCGAAACATTAGCCGTAAATCGTCCCGATCTCATCCGTCGGCACAAACCCATTCGCGCCGAGCGGATCGACGTACGTGTAAGTCCGTCCCGAAGGCAAGTTGTGCACCGACTTCGTCCAATCGATTCCCAGCGCCGAATACATCGTCGCCACGACGTTCTCAATCCGCGGCTGTTCCTTCCGATTCCACCCGGTCTCGGTATGCGCCGTGCCGTCCTTGTTCGTCGCGCCCAACACCAATCCGCCCTTCACACCCGCGCCGGCAAACATCGCCGGGAAACAAGGATGATAGTGATCCCGTCCCTTTAGATGATTCAGCGGCCCCGGCGTGCGCCCGAATTCGCTCATCGCCACAACCAGCGTCTCGTCAAGCATCGTCTTGCCAGGCGTCGCCTTCGAAGGTGTCTCCGCCAGGTCTTCCAGCAAGCTCGCAAACGCCGGATCGAACTCCTGAATCAGTTTGTAGTGATGCGACGACGCGCTCCGATCCCAAATCTGGCCGTGATGATCCCATCCCGGATGGCAGATATGAATGTAGTGCGTACCCGCGTCCTGCTTCAAGACGTTCCGTGCCAGCGCGCACGAGACGCCCACCGACGTGTTTCCATATCGCTTCTTATCGTCCTCGGTAATTTGGAACGCCGCCGGCCATCGGGCATCGGAGATCAGACGGTGCGCCGTCTCCGAAAAATTCTCGTACGTCTTCATCTCGATGCCGTAGCCGGCCACGCGCCCCGCCTCGGTCTTGCGCAGCGCATCGAGCAACCGCCACCGCTCTTCAACCAACTCGATCGCCTTCTGATCGAGCGCCATTCCCTTCAACGCTTGTTCCGGGATCAAATCGAACACCGAGAACCGAGGCGGCAAAAACCCGGTCGCCAACGCTCCCGCCGCGCCTTTTTCCAGGTTGAAAGAAATGTAGGTCGGAAACGTATCGCTCTCGCGCCGCCGCCCATCGAGCTCCGCCGCGATCACGGACCCAATCGCCGGAATCTCCTTTGCGAACGCGAAGTTCATCTGCCGGCCCGTCTGCACGTAATACTGCCCGCGGAAATGAACCTGTTCGTGGGTCCGCAGCGACCGCAGCAGCGCGACCTTATCCATCACTTTTTCAGTGCGCGGAAACAGGAAGTGCGACAAGTGCACGCCGTTCTTCAACGTGCGAACATCGAAGTCCTTCTGCGTGTCCGGATTCTCTTTGAAGTCGAAGCAGTCGACATGACTGATCGCGCCGGAGATCTCGTAAAAAATCACGCTCCGCGCACTCCCGCGCGGCGTGACTTTGCTTCCCGTACTCGCCGAAACCCGTAACGGCCAAAGCCCTTGCGCCGCCGCGCCGGCCAAGCCAAGACCGCCGAACTGCAGCAAATCGCGCCGCGTCGGCAACACTTCACGAATCGTTTTCGGGTAGCTCATGGATGCCTCGAAATCAATAGTTGTAGAGAAATTCGGCCAGATTCACCAGCGCCCACTGCACGTTCTGAGCGCCCTCCACTCGATTCGCCGCCATCGCATCGACAGCCAGTTTCTTTTCGCCAGCCGACGGATACCGCGACAACGTGCCGACAAACAACTCCTCGACGACCTTGTTGTCGTCTTTGTATGTATCAAGCAACCGCTGCACGCGGCTATCTTTTTCAGCCAATACACGCTCGGTCACTACCGGCGACCGCAGCAGCAACAGCGGCTGTAACGGCGACGCCGCCGGCGGTCGCGGCGGATTACTCCGATTCGACTGCCCGAACGCCACCATGAACGACTTCAACTCGCCCGTCGCCGTCGGCACGCTAGACTGCATCGCCATGCCGACCTTTTCGTTGCCGTACTTGAATGCGCCCGGGCGGCCCGTCGCCGACACCAGCGCGTCATGCACTTCCTCGGCCGACAACATCCGCACAAACTTCCGCGCGAAATAAGGCGAGTAGGATTCCTTCCACTCGCCCGGATATTGCGCCGAAAGCTGATAAGCGTTCGAATTGCAGATCGTGCGGAACAGATGCTTCAGCTTGAAACCGCTCTTGCGGAAGTCGGTCGCCAGTTCGTTCAGCAACTCCGGATGCGAGGGCTGCAAGTCCCAACCAGCCGGCAAATTCTTAGGATCTTGCCGCGCCAGATCGAACTCATCGTACGGCTCGACAATTCCCCGCCCCATCAATTTCGCAAAGAACATGTTCGCCGTCGCGCGCGCAAACTGCGGATCGGCGGTCAACAACCGCCCCATCTCATCGCGCGGCTCTTCGGTCGGCTTCGCCGCCTCGCGGGTGAGAATAAACGCCGGCTTGCCCGGTCCGCCCCAGCGTGGCGTCCGCAACAAACTCGGGCCCTTTGTGTCATAGCCAGTGGCGAGGTCGTCGACGATGAAATGCCCCATGATCGCCTGCCGGTTTTCCAGATGCGGGATGTAGCGCGTCTTGCCGAGAAACGCCGCGAACGCGAAGAAGTCGCGTCGCGTGCGGCTCGTCAACCAGACATTGACTTTCTCCAGGTGCCCCGCGCCGTCATGACACGAAACACACGACAGGTTGATCCCCAGGAACATCTTGCCAAACTGAATCGCGAGTTCATCGTGTGTATCGAGCTGATGAACCTTGGAAATGTCGTTGCCATCCAACGCCTGGCCCGGCTTGCCTTCCACGTGCTCGCGGACCAAAACGTTCGACGCCGCGACAACAAGGTTGCTCTTGGCCGAAGCGTTCATCATCGATCGCGCGACATCGTCGTAGGGCCGGTCCGAGCGGATCGCGTCTTTCAGCCAGTAGTGGAACAGTTGATACCCGCGCCCCATCTTGCCGTTCGCGCGGAACTGATCGAGAAAGAAGTACGACCACTTTTCGACAAAGGCCTCGGTCTCGATAAATGCGTCGATCGCCCGCGCCCGCTTATTCGGCGACTTGTCGTCTAGAAAGGCGCTCAACTCGGCGGGAGAAGGAATTCGCCCCGTGAGGTCGAGGCTCGCCCGCCGGAAGAACTCGGCGTCGGTAGTCAACGGCGCCGACACGACGCCGTCCCGCTCCATCTTGCCGAAGATATGGGTGTCGACAAAATTCGCCCGCGCAATCTTCCCGCCCCGTCCTGCCGCCGCCGGCAACGCGCGAGCAACCCGATCGGTGACCGCACCCACATCCGGCTTCTTCGCGTTATTCAGAATCGGAGCATGCGCCCCGGCAAATGTATCATCGCCCGCGGCTTGCGCAAACAAGCCCGCCGCCGTACCCAAAATCAGCAAACCTCGTGTCATAGCTACACGTCTCCCGGATGCAATTCCAGACGAAAAGATTATATACAGATTTGAGCGCGAATGGAAGCCCTCCAAATCGCTTAGCCTTTTATGAAGAGCGCGACGGCGAGCCGGCTCGCCGGCTCGCTCACAGTCTTCGTCCCGAGACCGCGACCGCGCCTCGTCGATAGGAGGCGCGACGCGGCGCAAGTTCTGTGCGATTTCCGGGCTAGTCGCGAATAACCTGCCGCGACGAGGTGTTCATCATTCCGCAGATCACGAGGATGACCCCCATGGCGCCCATGAGATAGATCGATTGGAGGTTGCAAGC
Organism: Acidobacteriota bacterium; assembly: GCA_016871055.1. Classification (GTDB taxonomy): domain Bacteria; phylum Acidobacteriota; class Terriglobia; order Bryobacterales; family Bryobacteraceae. The sequence goes on along the minus strand of VFZW01000057.1, from coordinate 1,230 downwards.
AACCATATCGAACAGCTTCACCACCATTCCGGACGGTCCATCTGGCATCTGGGTGTAGCCAACCACGGCTACCGCGAAAGCGAACATCGCGCCGAAATACAGGCCGGTAGCCGCCGTCGCTTCTCCTTTGGTGGTGAACAAGAGGAGGAATATTCCGATTCCCCCGAGTACACCGTTCAAGATGAGGTCGGTGCTGAAATAGCCCTCCGCCCCGATGAGCGGATTCGGCAGACAGCCGATCAATGCGAGCAGAATAAACAGGATGCCCATCACACGGGCGAGGTTCACGGCGATTTTTGGTGGCGGCATACATAACTGATCGGTGGCGCACGCCGGAGACTTTACATCCGGGGTTCCTCCGGGAAGTAGGTGTGTTCCTTATTTCTTCGTAATAGTGTTCTTAGTACCGGATCTAATCGATCAAGCGGAGCCTACAATCGGCTTAGCTATGTCACGCAAAACTCTGGTGCTCGCCTCGACTCTCGTCTCCACCGCGCTGTTGGCACAGGACAAGGTGTTAACGGAATCGATTGAAAATTTCAAGAGAACGGCCGACGACGCCCGAAAGGCGAATCCGGTCCTTGCGCTCGGCACCGGCGAAGGTGTCGGCCAGGTATTAAAGAGCCTCACCGGTCGCCGTTCAACGTCCACCGGACCTGTGACCCTGGAGATTCCAAAAGCGCAGCTGGAAGAACTCGAGCGCCGCCAGAAAGCCAAGGAGAGAGCCGAACGATTGGCCAAGTCTGGACCGGCCCGTCCGAAGCGGGAACTCCCACCGGTCGACTCGGCCATCCCGCCAGTCCCGCCTGCATTCATGCAGGCGATGCTGTCCCACAGACCTAGGCCCGAACCTACTTATTTGTCCGAAAACAGTTTGGGCGCCGTAGCCGTCGGCAAATCGAAAACCGAAGTGCTCGCCGCGCTCGGCAATCCGGTTGCGGTCTCCGGCATACAAGGTATGGAGGACGGCGCTTTGGAAGTCTTGACGTACCGCCTCATCGCGCAAAATACCGTGGCTATCCGCTTCAAGGCCGGTTTGGTGACGGCAATCTCCCGGCACTAAGCGGGTTCAACTTTCATTGGCCCGCGCTTGGGCCGCCCCCACCACCTCCCCTCGGCGTCCGCTCGGGTTTCTCTGAACAACCACCGCCTGAAGGCGGTGGGGTCGATGGGCGACTGAAAGTCGCAGGACGCGGCTGAAGCCGCTCCAGATTCCGGCTTTCGCTGCCC
>VFZW01000056.1 GCA_016871055.1 Acidobacteriota bacterium | reverse complement strand
CTCCCTGCCCGACCGCTGAATCGTAGTCAGGCAAAATTCCGCTTACAAAACCTCTAACCCCCTCTTTAACACCAACTTAGAGGCCGATTTCTGTTTGGAGCCGAGACTAAGATCCGTCGGAAATACTCCGCGCGCCGCCCGTTTCGCAGGCTTCCCGCAGGCTCTTGAATTCATCTTCGCTTACCCGGAAATTTACCAGGCGGGTTCGTGGTTTCGTGATAGCCATGTTTGCACCTCTTGTTTATAGTGGGTGCAGCACGACAAAACTCTCACGTATGTTTTCAGTTTGTGCGAATCGGTACTACGGAACCGTTGGGTACTTAACGCCGAGTTGTTCCAGGTACGTGGCGTACTTCGATGGATCGTAGCGCAGTTTGTCGAGCGCCGGACGAAACTTCTCCATCTTCTCTTTGTTGAACTGGATCGGCGGCTTGGCGCTGGCCGGTATCAAACTCACCCACTTTTGTTCTTTCGTCTGTTCGGCGAAATACGCGCGCGCGTCCTCGATCAGCTTCGGCGTCAGCATCAGATCGATCACCGTCATCGCCTGCGCCGCCGCGCCGTGGTTGGCGCCCTTGTGCGCGATCGGCGTGGCCATCGAAATGCCGCTCGACCAGTGATGTCCCGTCATGCCGGGAATGTTTCCCGGATAGCGCAGCACCACCGTCGGCAGATTCCAACCGACCTCGGAGATATCGTCGGAGCCCGCATTCTGCATGAATCGCGATCCGTCGCCCAACGGCCCTGGATCGGGGCGCAATCCGTTCGCCGGCGCCTTCATCATCTTCTGCGCGGCCTTCGCCAGCGTCTGATCGTCCTCGCTCCACTTCGGCATTCCCACCGACTTGATGTTCTCGTACAGCGCGTACGCCAGCGCCTTGTTGAAATGCCCCGGCCACGTTGCGCCGACGACTTTCTGCGTCATCGTTACACCCGCCATCTGCGCCGCCGCGCCGGCGATTGTCGTGCCGATTTCGTGCAGATCGCGAATGCGCGCGAAGTCCCACTCGCGGAAGTAGTACCAAACCGTCGCCTCCGGCGGCACAACGTTCGGTTGATCGCCGCCGTGCGAAATCACATAGTGCGAGCGCGACTCGGGCCGGATGTGCTCGCGCCGGTAGTTCCATCCGATGTTCATCAGTTCGACCGCGTCCAGCGCGCTGCGGCCTTGCCACGGCGATCCCGCGCCGTGCGCGCTGCGCCCGTGAAAACTGTACTGGGTCGAAACCAGACCCGACCCGCTCGCGCCCCAGTTGGTCGAAAAATCGCTCGAAATGTGCGCGCTCAACATGATGTCCAGATCGTGGAACAGCTTGGCGTTCACCATGTACGTGCGGCTGCCGAGTAACTCCTCCGCCACGCCGGGATAGACGCGCAGAGTGCCCTGCAGGCAGTGTTTGGCCATGATCTCTTTCGCCGAAATCGCCGCGACCACCTGCACCGCTTGCCCCGAGTTATGACCCTCGCCGTGTCCGGGGCCGTTCGGAATCAGCGGCTCCTGCCAGGGAATGCCGGGCTTCTGTGAAGTCTCCGGTAGCCCGTCGATATCGGCCATTAGCCCGATCACCGGCTTGCCGCCGCCCCACTCGGCCACCCACGCCGTGGGCATGCCCGCGACGCCGCGCGTAATGCGAAAGCCATTCTTCTCGAGCAAACCCGTCACATACTTCGATGTCTCGAACTCCTGGTAGCCGAGTTCGGAAAACGAAAAGATCATGTCGGTGATCTCTTGCGAAAGTTTGGCCTTCGCAAAGACCGTCTGCTTGGTCTCGGTCTTCAGCGCATTGAGATCTTGCGCGGCCGCGGTGGCGCAAGCCATTGTGAAAGCGAGGAGCTTCATGCGTCCTAGGATAACGCCACCGGGCGAGGCTTGCTAGAATTGCATGGATAATGAGATCCATTCGACGGGTAGCAGTGCTGGGCGCGGGCACCATGGGATCGCGAATCGCCGCGCATTTCGCCAACGCCGGAATTCCGGCTCTTCTTCTCGACATCGTCCTTCCGGGCGCCGACCGCAACGCCGCCGCGAAGAAGGGAATCGAGACATCCTGGAAAGGCAAGCCCGGCGGTTACTTCACCGATTCCGGCCCTTCGCTGGTGACGCCAGGCAACTTGGAGGACGACCTGCACAAGCTTGCCGATTGCGATTGGATCATCGAAGCGATCACCGAGAAACTCGACCTCAAGCGCGACCTCTGGGGCAAGGTCGAAAAAATTCGCGCGGCCGATTCGATCGTCTCTACCAACACCAGCGGCATTCCGTTGTCGTTGATCTCGGAAGGCTTCACGCCCGAATTCCGCCGTCACTTCCTTGGCACGCATTTCTTCAACCCGCCGCGTTACCTGCGCCTGTGCGAAGTGATCCCCGGAGCCGAAACCGACCCCGCGATCCTCTCCGGCGTAAGCGAGTTTCTCGATCGACGCTTAGGCAAAGGCGTTGTTCCCTGTAAGGACACGCCCAACTTTATCGCCAACCGCATCGGCGCGTTTTGGGGCTCGACGACGTTTCAATACACAGTCTCGGACGGCTTCACGATTGAAGAAGTCGACGCGTTGACCGGCTCGTTGATCGGCCTTCCCAACTCCGCCTCGTTCCGTTTGATCGACATTGTCGGCGCCGACATCTGGGTGCACGTCGGCAACAATCTCCACGCCGCCGTGCCCGATGATCCCTGGCGCGACCGCTTCCTCGCGCATCCGATTTTCGAAGAGATGCTGCGCCGCAACTGGCTTGGCGACAAGACCGGCCAGGGATTCTACAAACGCGTCGGACCCACCAAGGACATCCACGCGATGAACTTGCAGACCTTTGAATACGCGCCAGCGGCCAGACCGAAGTTCGCTTCGGTTGAACAGGCGAAGATGCTCGAAGACCTGCCCGCGCGCTTGCGTGCGATGGTCGCATCGACCGACAAAGCCGGCCAGTTTCTCTGGAAGCTGTTCCGCGACGTGATGGTCTACTCCGCCGAGCGCGTGCCCGAAATCTCCGACACCATCGTTGAAATCGATCGCGCCATGCGTTGGGGCTACGCGCACACGTTCGGGCCGTTTGAACTCTGGGACGCGCTCGGATTCGCCGAAACCGCCAAGGGCATCGAAGCCGATGGCCTCGCGCTGCCGGCAGCGGTCCAGAAGATGTTGTCGCTCGGCGCCAAGAGTTTCTACCGCGGCGCCGACGAAGCCGGCGCGCCGCGCACCGATTACTTCGATCTCGGCCGCTCGCTCTACGCGCGCGTGCCAGAGCGCTCCGGTGTCATCGCCCTCGGCGACGTCAAACGCGCGCGCGGCGTCGTGAAGAAAAACGCGGGCTGCTCGCTTGTCGACATTGGCGACGGCGTTCTCTGCGTCGAGTTCCATTCGAAAATGAACTCGCTCGGCGACGATCAGATGGGCCAGATCTACAACGCTTTCGATGAAGCGAAGAAAGATTTCCAGGGCGTCGTCATCGGCAATCAGGGCGATCTCTTCAGCGCCGGCGCGAATCTCGCGATGGTGTTGATGGTCGCGCAAGAAGGCGAGTGGGACGATCTAAACCTCGCGATTCATCGATTCCAGCAAGCGATCATGGCGATCAAGTACGCACCCGTTCCCGTCGTCGTCGCCGCGCATGGCCGCGCTCTCGGCGGCGGTTGCGAAATTATGTTGCACGGCCCTCGCGTGCAGGCCTCGGCGGAACTTTATGCAGGCCTAGTCGAAGTCGGCGTCGGCCTGATTCCCGGCGGCGGCGGCTGCAAGGAGTTGATCGCGCGTTACGGCGATCCGAAGAAGGCGTTCGAGTTGATCGGCTTCGCGAAGGTGTCGACAAGCGCTGCGAACGCGAAGGAACTCGGCCTGCTCGATGCATCGGCGGGCATCTCGATGAACCCCGATCGCTTGATCGCCGACGCGCGCGCCGAAGCCGCCGCCATGGCCTCCAGCTACCGGCCTTCGACGCCGCGCAACGATGTGAAGGTCGCCGGTGAACCCGGTGTCGCGTTGCTAAAGATGGGCGCATGGATGGCGCATCAAGGCGGCTACATCACCGATTACGATTTGGAAATCGCAGGCAAGCTGGCGCACGTTTTGTGCGGCGGACGGCTAAGCGCGGAGAGTCTGGTGAGCGAGCAGTATCTGCTCGACCTGGAACGCGAAGCGTTCCTGAGCTTGTGCGGTGACCCGCGCACACAAGCGCGCATGCAGCACATGCTCAAGTCCGGAAAGCCGTTGCGGAATTAAGGAGACTCGGAATGCGTGAAGCAGTCATCGTAGAATGTGTGCGGACGCCCGTCGGTAAGGCGCCGCGCGGAAGTCTGAAGACGGTGCGGCCGGACGATCTCGCCGCGATTGCAATGCGCGGCCTGCTCGCGCGTTGCGCGCAAATCAAGCCGGAAGACATCGAAGACGTCATCCTCGGCTGCGCCACGCCGGAAGCCGAAAGCGGAATGAACATCGCGCGCGTCGCGGCCTTGCGCGCGGGTCTGCCGGACTCCGTGCCCGCCGTGACGATCAACCGTTTCTGCAGCTCCGGCTTGCAGTCGATCGCCATGGCCGCCGAGAAAATCCGCGCCGGCATGGGCGACTGTATCATCGCCGGCGGCGCCGAAAGCATGAGCATGTTGCCCTTCAGCGCGCAGCGTTTCGTGCCCAATCCGTGGTTCGCCGACAATCGCCCCGAGCTCTACATCAACATGGGCCTCACCGCCGAGAACCTGCAAAAGAAATACGCCATCGCGCGAGACGAGCAGGACGCCTTCGCGTTGCGCTCGCATCAGAACGCGCTCGCCGCGCAGGCCGCCGGCAAGTTCGACGACGAGATCGTTCCAGTTGATGTCGAGACGCAGACCGTAGCCAATGGCAAGTCTTTGTTCACCGTTGCAAAGGACGAAGGCCCCCGCGCCGACACATCCGCCGAAGGCCTCGCGAAGTTGAAACCCGTCTTCCATGCCAAAGGCACCGTGACCGCCGGCAACTCTTCGCAGACCAGTGACGGCGCCGCGGCCGCGCTCGTGATGAGCGACGCCCGCGCCCGTGAGCTCGGCTTGAAACCGAAAGCGCGCTTTGTGTCGTTCGCCGTCGGTGGAGTGCCGCCGGAGATCATGGGCATCGGCCCCGTCGTCGCGATTCCAAAAGCGTTGAAGCTCGCCGGACTGACGATGGACCAGATCGGCGTTGTCGAACTGAATGAAGCGTTCGCGGTGCAGGCTTTGGCCGTCATTCGCGAAGCCGGGCTCGACATGGCGCGCGTCAACGTCAACGGCGGCGCGCTGGCGCTTGGGCATCCGCTCGGCTGCACCGGGGCGAAGCTCACGGCCACGATCCTGCGCGAGATGGATCGCGGCGATCACCGCTACGGAATGGTGACGATGTGCATCGGCGGGGGCCAAGGCGCCGCAGGAATTTTTGAGAGGATTTCGTAATGGCCACAGGTGGATCGTTTCTCATTGAGTCGTACGAGCCCGCGTCGATCGTGACGCCCGAGGACTCGACGGCCGAGCATCGCGCGATCGCGAAGACAACCGAAGAGTTCTGGAACAAGGAAGTCGGTCCGAACCTCGAACGCATCCTGCATCACGAGCCCGGCGTCGCCGTTTCGATCCTGCGCAAATCGGCGGAACTCGGCCTTGTCGCGGTGAGCGTCCCCGAAGAATACGGTGGCATGGAGATGGATCTCATCTCGATGATCACCGTCGCCGAAGCGTTGTCGAAGGACGGCTCGTATGCGGGCTGGCACGGCGGCCACGCCGGCATCGGCATGATGCCGCTTCTGCTCTTCGGCACGCCGGAGCAAAAGCGAAAGTACTTGCCGCGCCTGGCCACGGCCGAACTCGTCGGCGCTTACTGCCTCAGCGAACCGCAATGCGGCAGCGACGCTCTCGCCGCCAAGACGCGCGCCGATCTCAGCGCCGACGGTACACACTACGTCCTCAGCGGCCAGAAAATGTGGATCACCAACGGCGGCGCGGCCGACCTGTTCACCGTCTTCGCCAAAGTCGGCGGCGAAAAGTTCACCGCCTTCCTCGTCGAGCGCGCTTTCCCCGGCGTCTCCAGCGGCGCCGAGGAAAAGAAGATGGGCATCAAAGGCTCGTCGACAACCGCTGTCTATCTCGACAACGTAAAAGTACCTGTCGAAAATGTTTTGGGCGAAATCGGCCGCGGGCACATCATCGCGTTCAATATTCTCAACCTCGGTCGACTGAAGTTAGGCCCCTTCGCCGTCGGCGGCATGAAACACATCCTGCAGGTCTCGGCGAAATATGCCAAGCAGCGCGTGGCGTTCGGCAAGCCCATCGCCGAGTTCGGCATGATCCAGCAGAAGCTCGCCGACATGGCGGTTCGCATCTTCGTCACCGAGTCGATGAACTACCGCGTCACGGGCCTCATTCAGAGCAAGCTCGAAGGCTGGAGTTGGAAGCAAGCCGATGCCGCGAGCGTGCTGCTCAAAGCCGTCGAAGAGTTCGCCGCCGAGTGTTCCTACATCAAAGTTTTCGCCTCCGAAGCGCTCGATCTCGTCGCCGATGAAGGCGTGCAAGTCCACGGCGGCTACGGCTATCACCAGGACTACGCCGTCGAGCGCGCCTATCGCGACTCCCGAATCAATCGCATCTTCGAAGGCACCAGCGAAATCAACCGCATGCTCGCGACGGGCATGTTGCTCAAGCGCGCGCAACGCGGCCAGTTGGGCCTCGTCGGCGCGGTGAAAAAGTTGCAAAGCGAACTGCTCGAAGGCCCCAAGCTAACCGCCCGCGCCGGCGATGAAAACGCCGAACTCGTCGACAACGCCAAGAAGGCCACGCTGCTTGCACTCGGCGTCGCGTTCCAGCGCTACATGGCCGAACTCGATCAACAGCAGGAGATCCTCGCCGCACTCTGCGACATGGCCATGACCGCGTTCGCGATGGAGTCGGCCTACCTGCGCGCAAAGAAAATGGGCGATCCAGAAACGGCGAAGGCCATTACCGATGTCTGGCTGCGCGAAGGCACGGATATCGTTGCCTTTTCCGGCCGGCAGGTGCTCGCGGCATCGGCCGACGGCGACACGTTGCGCACGCAACTCGCCGCGCTGCGCCGCCTGACCAAGTATGAACCCGTCGACGCCTTCGCGCGCAAACGCCAGATCGCCGCGCGCCAGTTGGCGGCGGAGCGATACACGGTTGCCTGAGCAGCGAGTCGTGCTGTTGGTGGGGCTGCCCGCGAGCGGAAAGTCGACATGGCTCTCTGGCCGCGCGGGCGTGTTGTCATCGGACGCCATGCGCGCGCTCGTGCGCGACGATGAAGCCGATCAAACCATTCACGGTCTCGTGTTCAAGCTGATGCGCGACTTCTTGCGTTACCGGCTGCAACTCGGCGCCGAAGTTACCTACATTGACGCGACGAATCTGACGCGCAAACACCGCCGGCCGTTCGTGAAAATGGCGCTGTACGCGGATGCCACGCTCGAAGCGGTGTTTTTCGACACGCCTCTCGAAGAATGCCTGCGCCGTAACGCGGCCCGTTCGCGCGTCGTTCCGCCCGAAGCGATCAGGATGCTTGCTACGAGGTTGCAGCCGCCAACACGCGAAGAGGGCTTCCAAGTGATTCAGACGGTCGAATCCTAAATCCAGATCTTCTCCACCGCTTGATCCGGATACTTCAACTCCTGCGCAAACGTCAGCGGCTCCAGGCTTGCCAGTGAATATACCGGCAGCGGCGCGAAGTCGGGGCACCCCGGCGCCATCTGCGAGACGATGATCGCCAATCCAACCACCTCGGCGCCCGCCGCCTCCACCATATTCTTGATCTCGGTCAGCTTCGCGCCTGTCCGCAATATGTCGTCGACCAGCAGCACCTTCTCGCCCGGCTCGATATTCAGAAACTGCCGCAGCCGCATCGGTTCGGAGTCGTTCATCCGCTCCGCCCAATACACCTGCTTGGCGCGCAGCGCCTCACACACGCCAAATGCGACCGGCAGCCCGCCGGTCGCGGGCGCGACGACGGAAAGCCTCGGAATCATCGCGCGCAACTCGGGATTCGCGCGCACCTTCCGGCTCAGCGCCACGCCTAACGTCTTGGCATGCTGAAACGATCGGAACGCGAGTGGAATCTGCAAATACTGGTTGGAATAGAGTCCGTTCGGATATACGAAATTCCCTTCGCGCAGCGCACCCGTTTCGCGCAGCAGTGCGAGCACTTCCTCTTGAGTCGGAATAATCTCCATGCTTCAGTGAGCTCCTTTGCCGGTGACGACCTGCGGTATCGTTCGCAGAATAATCTTCCAATCCAGTGCCAGCGACCAGTTGTCGATGTAGCGCATATCCAACTCCATCCAACGCTCGAAATCGACCGAGTCGCGCCCCTCAACCACCCAAAGGCACGTCAGCCCTGGGCGCATCCGAAGCCGCCGCCGCTGCCATCTCTCATATTGTTCCACCTCTTCGGGAACCGCGGGCCGCGGGCCGACCAGCGACATGTCGCCGCGAATCACATTCCAAAGTTGCGGTAACTCATCGATCGAAAACTTGCGCAGCCACTTGCCAAGCGGTGTCAATCGCGGATCGTTCTTTATCTTGAAAACGAGGCTGCGCTCGTTGCGATCCGCCAGACTCGCCTTCATCGCTTCGGCGTCCTGCACCATAGACCGAAACTTCAATAGCGTGAACAGGCGCCCATTCAAGCCGCAGCGCTGTTGTCGAAACAGCACGGGTCCCCTCGACGTGAGTTTGATCGCGACCGCGACAATCGCCAGAAAAGGCGCCAACACAACCGCCGCCGCGCCCGCGCAAAGCAGGTCGATCAAGCGCTTGGCGAGCAGCCGGAACTCGTCGTGCGGCGCGCCGGAGAACGTCAACATCGGCGCCTCGCCTAGCCGCTCCAAATACATCTCGCTGTGAACGTGCGGAAAGAAGTCGACCGCCACGCGCGTTCGTACGCCCTCTTCGTCGCAAATCAAAAACGTCTCTTCCAGCGCCGCCAATTCCCCAGACGGAACCGCGAACAAAATTTCGTCGATCACGTGCCGGCGCAACAACTCCGGCAACTCCGACAGCGCTCGCACCGGATAGTCGTTGCGCAGTTGGATTGCCGCTACCCTAGGCGCCGGATCGATAAACCCGGAGAGCCGCAATCCATAACCCGCCGCGTCTTCGATGAGAAGCCCAACTCGCCGGGCCGCATCGCCCGTTCCGACGATCCAAAGAAAATGCTCCGCGCCGAACCGCCGCCGGTACCATCCAAGCACGGGCTCCGCGTTCCATCGAAACAGCGCCAGCCCAACGAGCGCATATGCCGCGAACAGGCCGAGAAACAAACGGCTGATGTCCAATCGCAGCGCGAACTGCGCCAGCACGATTACCGCCACGGCCGCGATTGTCTGACGGGCCGTTCGACGCAACCGGTCCCGCCGCGCTCCGCGTTCGAGTTCATCGTAGTCGCCGAACCACAACGCCACTCCCCAAAAAGCGAGCACCGCGATTAACAGCAGCAATAGTTTTACGCCGGTAACAAAGAAAAACTCGCGTTCTAGTTGAAGGACCGCCCTCGTTCGATACGCCGCTTCAAACGCCAGCCACACCACGCCCGCGTCGGCGAGCGCGTGAAACAGCCTCATCTTTCGTTGGTGGCGCGAATACACTCTCGCTCAGGTTAGCAAGGCTTGCATTCCAATCGTTCCTAGTGGATACTAAGTTAGTGAGTACTAGTTTATGAGGGCGCCGAAACTCAGTAAAGCCGAACGCAGAAAGGCCATCGTCGAAGCCGCCGCGCAACTGTTCTCCGAACGCGGTTTTCGCGGCGTCACAACGAAGGATCTCGCGCGCGCCGTTGGCGTTACCGAGCCCGTTCTCTACGAGCACTTCCAAACCAAGCGCGATCTCTATGCCGCCATTATCGACGGCACCTCGCGCGAGAATTTCGAACAAGCCCGCGCGACCCTGCGCCAGTCCGCCCTCGCCGACGAGCCCCGCGCCTTTTTCACCACGCTCGCCACGCTCATGGTCGAGAGTCTCTCCCGTAACCCTTCCTACCTTCGTCTAGTGCTCTTCAGCGCGCTCGAAAAGCACGAACTCGCCCAACTCTGCTTTGAGCGCCACGCGCAAGCCATCTACGCCATCGTCATCGAGTATGTAAAGAAGCGCATGGCCTCCCGCCGCGTCGATCCCGTCATCGCTGCCCGGCTCTTCATCGGAGCCGTCCACCACTACTGCATCTTCGACCTCCATTTCGGCTTCCGCATTTTTCGCGCCGGCAAGAAACGAGCGATCGCCAGCATGGTCGACATTTTTCTCCACGGAATTCAAGCACAATGAATCGCCTCATCGTTCTCATCGCACTGCTGCTCACGGCTTGCGCCAAGCAGGAAAACAACACCGCGTCCGTGAACGCCGCCGCCAAGCCCGCGCCCGATCCGATCGCTGTCAAGACCGCGCTGGCGGCCGCGCGCACGATCGAAAAATCGATCGCTGTTACCGGTTCGCTGCTGCCTGACGAGACTGTCACTGTCTCGACCGAAGTACCCGGCCGGATCGCAACGATCCGCGCCGACTTTGGCCAGGCCGTGCGCAAAGGCGACGTCCTCATCGAACTCGATCGCACCGAATACGACCTTCAGGTCGAGCGCGCCCGAGGCGCGCTGAATCAAGCCCTCGCGCGGCTGAGTCTCCCCGCATACAACGGCCGCATCGCGCCCCCCGAATCCACGCCGGCTGTGCGCCAGGCGACCGCGCAACTCGAAGACGCGCAGTCGAAGTACGATAGCGCCGCCAAACTGGTCAAATCCGGCGACATCTCCAAAGACCGCTTCACCGAAATCGAAAAGGCGTTTCGCGCTCGACAGGCAACGCTCGATGCAGCGCGCGACGAACTGCGCACTCTTTGGATGAGCGTCACCTCGATCGAGGCCGATCTGAAGCTCGCCGAAAAGCGCCGCGGCGACACCACTGTCCGCGCGCCCTTCGATGGCGTCATCGGGGAAAAACTCATCTCCGCCGGCCAGTACGTCAAGGACAACGTCGGCATCGTGCGGCTGGTGAAAGTCCACCCGATGCGGCTGCGCGTAGAAGTCCCCGAATCCGCCGCGAACACCGTTCGCCCTGGCACGCGGCTTTCCTTCACTACCGACGCCGCGATGGGCGCGCAGTTTGAAGCCGTCGTCCGCGAACTGAATCCCTCCCTCGACGCACGCAATCGTACGCTCTCGGTCGAAGCGCGCCTCTCGAAAGGCGACGCGCGCCTCAAGCCGGGCATGTTCGTGCAAGTCAAACTCGTCACCGAAGCGGCCTCGAAGGTCGTCACGGTGCCGCGCCAGGCCATCTACAGCGTGGCCGGACTCACACGCGTTTTCAAGATCTCCAACGGCGCCGCTCAGGCGGTGGCCTTCGTTCCCGGGCTCGAACAGGATGGTTGGGTCGAAGTCCCCGGCGGCGTTCTCAGCGACGGCGATCGCATCGCAACCAGCGAACTTGCCGCGCTCACCAACGGTGCGAAGGTGAGGCAGTAGTCCATGCAGAGACTCGCTGAAATCTGCATAAAACGGCCTGTTTTTGCGACGATGCTCATTTTGATGCTCGTCGTGCTGGGCCTCGACGCGTATCGCAAACTCGGGGTCGACCTCTTTCCGAAAGTCGAATTTCCAATCGTCACGATCACCACTCCCTTGCGGGGCGCTTCGCCCGAGGAGGTCGAAACCCAAGTTTCCAAGCGCATCGAAGAAGCGGTAAACACGGTCAGCGGTATCGATGAACTTCTCTCCGCCTCCGCCGAAGGTCTCTCGCGTGTCACGGTTCAGTTCAACCTCGAGAAGGATGCCGAAATCGCCGCCCAGGAAGTCCGCGACAAGGTTTCGACCATCCTCGGCCAACTGCCGAACGACGCCGATCCGCCCGTTGTCGATAAACTCGCCACCGATGCGTCGCCGATCATCAATGTCGTCATCAGCGCCAATCGTGATCTGCGCGAAATCACAAAGCTTGTCGACGACATCATTAAGAAGGACCTCGAAACGCTCAATGGCGTCGGTCAGGTCCGCTTCATCGGCGAGCGTGAACGCCAGATTCAGATCTGGCTTGATGGCCAGAAGCTCTATGCCTATGGCCTCAACGTCGATCAAGTCCGCAACGCCCTCGTCGCGCAGAATATCGAAGTGCCCGGCGGACGCCTCGATCAAGGAACGCGCGAACTCAGCGTCCGAACGCTTGGCCGCCTCGCGCGCGTGAAGGACTTCGAAGACCTGATCGTCGCCAACACCGGCGCGCCCATTCGTATTCGCGACATCGGCCGCGTCGAAGACGGTTTCAAGGAAGCGCGTTCGTCGGCTCGCCTTGATGGCGAGGAGGCCGTTGTTCTGCAAGTCCGCAAACAGGCCGGCACCAATACGCTCGACATCATCCAGCGCGTCAAGGAGCGCATTGAGGAGCTTCGCAACACGTTCCCGAGAGACTTCAAGATCGCCTATGTCGGCGATCAGTCTGGTTTCATCGGTGCGTCGTTTGAGGCCGTGCAGGAGCACCTGATTCTCGGTGGCATTCTCGCGGGACTCGTGGTGCTTGTGTTCATGCAGAACTGGCGATCCACGCTTATCGCCGCCATCGCCATCCCCACTTCGATCATCTCTACCTACACGCTGATGAATGCGATGGGTTTCTCGCTCAATCAGATCACGATGCTCGCCCTCACGCTGATGGTCGGCATCGTCATCGACGACGCCATCGTCGTGCTCGAAAACATCTTCCGCTTCATGGAAGAGAAACACCTCACGCCGATCGAGGCCGCCATCGAAGGCACGCGCGACATCGGCCTCGCCGTGCTGGCGACAACGCTCAGCCTCGCGGTGGTCTTTTTGCCCGTCGCATTCATGGCAGGCATCGTCGGGCGTTTCATGTCGAGCTTTGGCTTCACCGCCGCGTTCGCGGTGATGGTGTCGCTGCTGGTCAGCTTCACAATGACCCCGATGCTCTGCAGCCGCTTCCTCAAACACACGCCCACCCACAGCGGCAAATCGACCAAGGACACATGGCTCTTCCGCATCATGGACGTGCCGTATCAGGCGCTCTTGCGCTGGTCGATGAATCACCGCTGGGTCATCGTTGTGCTCGCCATTTTGACGGTCCTGTCGACGGGCCCGATCTTCAAGCGCGTCGGCATCGACTTCCTTCCGCAAGACGACCAGAGCGAATTCGAGGTCACTGTTCGCATGCCCGCCGGCTCGTCAATCGACGGTACGGAAGCCGTCATGCGCCAGATCGAGGCCGACTTGCACAAACTGCCGGGCAAACTTCATTTGATGACCTTAGTCGGCGGCGATGTGCGCCAGCAGGTCGACCGCGGATCGGTGCTCGTCGAACTCGTGCATCCCACGCAACGCAAACTGACACAGTTCGAAGTCATGGGCCAGGCTCGCGAGATGATGCGCAAGTACAAGGACCTCGTCATTGCTGTGCAATTGCCTTCGGTCATTCAAGGTTCCGGTCCCAATCGCGATTTCATGTACATCATGAGTGGACCCGATCTCGCCCAACTGGACAAGCACTCGATCACGGTCATGAACAAGCTCAAGGCGACGCCTGGCGTCACCGATGTGGAGTCGACCTACGAGTCCGGCAAGCCCGAAGTGCGTGTGCGTATCAACCGCGACAAGGCCTCCGAACTCGGTGTCAGCGCGGCGTCGATCGCCACCGCGATTCGCACGCTTGTCGCCGGCGACGAACAAGTCACCACATTCCGCGAAGCCGACGATCGCTACGACGTGGGCCTCCGCGTGGAGGAGGCGTTCCGCCGCTCGCCGGACGCCATGAGCCGTCTCTATGTGCCATCGGGCAAAGTTGGCAATGTCACACTCGCCAGCGTGGTGTCGATGGACGAATCGACCGGTCCCATCACCATCGACCGCCGCAACCGCCAGCGCCAGATCACACTCTCGGCGTCCATCGTAGGCGTGCAGTCGCTTTCGGAGGTTCTCAAGATTACCGGCGACGCTGTCCGCGAATTGAACCTGCCGCCGCAATACCGCACCGGCACCATCGGCCGCACCAAGGAACTCGGCCGCGCCGCCACCGGTTATGTCATCGCGTTCCTTCTCTCCATCACCTTCATGTATATGATCCTCGCCGCGCAATTTGAAAGTTTCATCGATCCTGTTACGATCCTCCTCAGCCTTCCCATGGCAGTGCCTTTCGCTGTGTTGTCGCTCATGCTGTTCAAGCAGAACTTCTCGATCATCTATAGCTCGGTCGGAATCCTGGTGTTGTTCGGAATCGTCAAGAAGAACTCGATCCTGCAGCTCGATCACATTAAGTCGCTGCGCCGCTCCGGCATGCCGCGGCTCGATGCCATCCTGCGCGGCTGCGAAGATCGCCTCCGTCCGATTATGATGACCACCGCCGCGCTCGTCGCCGGCATGTTGCCGCTCGCGCTCGGCAACAGCATCGGCGCGGGCACGCGCCGCACCGTCGCCATCGTTGTCATCGGCGGGCAGACGCTCTGCCTGTTGCTCACGCTGCTCCTCACTCCGGTCGCGTATTCATTGTTTGACGATATCGCAGCATTCGGCGCCTGGCGTTGGATCAAGTCTCTGTTCAGCGGCCGCAAACTCGCCGGCAATACCGCGATGCTGCTGCTCGCCGCGATCACGCTCGGCGCGCAACCGCGTGTTGGCGTAGGCGTCGTTAAACGTTCGATCACGCTCAAGGACGCCGTCGAACTCGCGCTCAAGAACAACCTCGAAATCGAGATCGAGCGCACTAACATCGACACGCAGCGCCAGCTTCTCAAAGCGGCCAAGGGCGCTTTCGATCCGATTTTTCACTACGGTCCTTCGTACCAGAAGCGCAACACTCCAGCGCCGTCGGTGCTCCAAGCCGCCACCGGGAAACTCACCGAAGGCTTCGTCGACAACAACTTCTCGCTCCGATCGCGCACGCCATGGCGCGGCATGAGTTGGAACGCCGGCTTCGACAACAATCGCACGTCCACCAACAACAGCTTCGTCAATCTGAATCCCTATTCGAGTTCGCGCCTCGTCCTGAGCGCGTCGCTTCCGTTGTTCCGCAACCGCGACATCGACATCGATCGGGGCCAGATCAAGATCCGTTCCAAACAAATCGGCATCTCCGAACTCGACTTCGAGATTCGCGTGATCGATGTCGCAGCGCGCGTCGAACAGTTCTACTGGGATCTCGCCGCCGCGCGCCAAGCCGTCGAAGTCTCCTCCGAAGGCGTCAAGCTCAGCGAGGAGCAGCTGGCGCGGACGAAGCGCCAGATCGAAGCGGGAACGCTTGCGCAGGTCGAACTCGCGGCTTCGCAAGCGGAACTCGAACGCCGCAGGGACACGTACTTCGCTAATATCGACGCGCTGAACACGATCGAGAACAGCCTCAAGCTATTGCTCGCGGGCGGCCGGAGCAGCGAGATCTGGCAGGAAGAACTTGTGCCCTCCGACCGCAATCCGGTGTCCACCGCGGCCGTCGAGCCTCTCGCCGACACCGTCAACGCGGCGATCAAGAAACGTGTCGAACTGCGCCAACTCGCCCAGCGCCGCGAAGCCAACGACGTGCAGATGTCGCTCAACCGTAATCAGCTCAAACCGCAGATCAACCTGGTCGGCGCCTATGTCAACAGCGGCCTCGCTGGATCCGTGAGCGCGGCCGACAATCCATTCACTTCTTCAAACGCGGCGCTCTATCAACGGGTTAATCAGTTGAGCGGCGCCAACGGCCTTGCGCCGCTTGCGCCACCCAGCTTCGGCGGCATCCCCAATTTTCTGGTCGGTGGTTACGGCTCCGCGCTCGCCAGCCTTTTCGGCGGACGGTTCCCATCCGCGCAAGTCGGCTTGCAGATCGATCTCAACCTGCGCAACCAGACCGCCGAAGCGCAACTCGCGCAAACGGCGATCGCCGAGAAGCGTCTGAATCTGGAGAAGACGCGTGTTGAGCAAATCATCGACGCCCAGATCCGCAACGCGCTGCAGAGCCTGGAAGCCTCCCGCAGCCGCATTGCCGCCGCCGAAGCTTCGGTTAAAGCCGCGCAGGGAAAACTCGACAGCGAGATCCGCCTCTTTCAAACGGGTGAGTCTACGAACTTCTTCGTACTTACGCGCCAGAACGAACTGCTCGAGTCGCGTCGGCGCGCCGTCGTCGCCCAGTTGGAGTACAACAAAGCTCTCGCGCGCCTCGGCCAGGCCAAGGGCGAAACGCTTTCGGCTTATCAAATCACGCTGAAGTAACTTCGACCAGCAACTCTTCGCCGCCGAGGTTCAGCTTCACGCCGCCCTCCAACGCCGCCGCTGCTTCTAGGTACACCGCCAGCAGTTCGTTGCGCAGGTACTCCGCATGCGCCGCCAGCGCCGCCTCGGTCGCCGCCGAACCCTTGTAGCGAACTTGAATGCGTTGCGAAATATCCAGGTCCATCGCCTTGCGCTGATCCTGCACCAGCCGGTTGAAGTCGCGCGCTACGCCTTCGCTGATCAACTCCGGCGTGAGCTTGGTTTCGATCGCCGCGAAGGTGCCGCCTTCGGCCGTCGAGACGATCGACTCGTGCTCGTACTTCACGACGATCTCGTCGTTTGCGATCTCGATCTCGTTCGAAGTCACGCCGCTGCCCTGCAACACAACCGCCGGATCCATCGCCTCCAGATCCGCCGCGATCGCCTTTAGAAACTTGCCCGCTCGCGCGCCGAGCTTTTTCGCGTCCGGTGCGAGCTTCACCTTCACTAGTAAGCGCTCGTCGTCGATCAACTCCATCCGCTTGATGTTGGCCTCTTCCAGAATCTGTGAGGCGTAGTTTTCATCGGCCAGCACTGCGCGCTCCTCGGCATTGCGAGGCCGAACGTACAACACGCCCAGCGGTTGCCGGATCTTCGCCTTGCCGGTCGTCCGTGCGTTCAACGCCAGGTTCTTGATGCGCACAACGGTTTCGATCGCCGTTTCCAGCTTCGCGTCGATCCACGCTTCGTTCACTTGCGGATACCGCGTCAGATGAATCGACTCGGGCGCCGCCGGATCCACGCTACACACCAGGTTCTGGTACATGTCTTCGGTAAGGAAGGGAAGCACCGGCGCCATCACCTTGATCACCGTCAACAGCACGTGATAGAGCGTTGCGAATGCCGTCGTATCGCTCTCCCAAAAACGCCGCCTCGAGCGCCGCAGATACCAGTTCGAGAACTCCTCGCTGAACTCCTGGAACGCCTCAATCACGCGGAAATGTTCGTAGCTCCGCAGCGAGGTGTTCGCTGTGCCGATCAACTTCTGTAACCGGCTGACGACCCAACGGTCGAGCTCATTCGCGCCCGGTGAATAGTCGCCTTCCGGCTTCCATTTCTCTGTTTCGGCATACAGCAGGAAGAAGGAGTAACAGTTCCAAAACGTTAGCAGCTTGCGCCGCGTCTCGCCGTCGATTCCCGATCCCGCGCCGCCCGAACTTTTGAGGTCCGGGAAGTTCAGATTCTGCGCCGTCTTCTGCGCCGTGTAGAGATAGCGCATCACTTCGGCCCCAAGCACCTCCGCCGCTTCATCGAACGCGATCGCGTTGCCCTTGGACTTGTGCATCTCTTCGCCGCGCGCGTCGCGCACCAGCGCATGGCCAAGCAGCGCTTTGAATGGCGCGCGGCCATCGAGCATCGCCGACATCGCCAGCAACGAGTAGAACCAGTTGCGGAACTGCCCCGGAAAACTCTCGAGCACGAGATCGGCCGGGAACCACTTCTCCCAATACGTGCGATCGGTGCGGAAACGCATGGTCGAAAAACTCACGATGCCCGCGTCGAGCCACGGATTGCCGACATCCTCGACACGATGCGCCTTTCCTCCGCACTCCTCGCACTTGATCTTTACGGCGTCGATGTATGGCCGGTGCGGCGAGTTGCCTTCGAACACATCCCAGCCTTCGATCGCCTTTTCCCGCAACTCCTCGCGCCCGCCGATCACCGTGAAATGCTCGCACGCCTCGCACACCCAGATCGGCAGCGCCAGACCCCAGAAGCGTTTCTTGGAGATCATCCAGTCGCCCATGTTCTTGAGCCAGTCGAGCTCGCGCGCTTCGCCTTCGCCCGGAATCCACTTCGCGGTCGGCACCGCGCGCTGAATGCGATCGCGCCAGTCCATGCGGATGAACCACTCATCGACGGGCCGGAACACCAACTCTTCCTTGCAGCGCCAGCAGTGCGGGTAGACGTGCGGATACTTCTCGCGCGAGACGAGCATCCCTTTTTCCTTCAGGCTCGCGACTACTTCATCGGCGACATCGCTGGCGCGCTTGCCTTGAAACGGGCCAAACTCGGCCGTGAACAACGCGGCTTCATCGAGCGGCGCGATGAACGGCAGATTGAACTTCTTGCCGAGCTCCTGGTCCTCGGCGCCGCAGCCTGGCGCAATGTGAACCATACCGGTGCCCTCGAACTCGCTGACCTCTTCCCACGCGATCACCTGATGCGCTTCGCGCGCCGACAAACCGCCGACATGCTCGCCGTACGGAAACACGCCATTCGGCCGCTGCTGTGCTTCGAGGTCGTCGAACGGCCCCGCGTAGCGCAGTCCGATCAACTCCGATCCCGGCAACTCGCGGACCACTTCCGGCGCCGCGCCGCCACCCTTCAAAATGGTTTTGATCGAAGGCAGCTTGTGTGTTTCGTGTTTGCCCTCAACCTGCAAATCCTGCACACGGTCGCGCTCGAAGTTGCCCTTGCCGATAAAGTAGGTCCACTCGCCGTGTTTCACTTCGACGTAGGCCATCGTGGGATTCACGGCGACGGCGATGTTCGATGTCAGCGTCCACGGCGTGGTCGTCCAGACCAGCAGCGCCGTCTTGTCCTTGCCCGTAATCGGCAGCCGCACGAACACCGAAGTATGTTGTGTGATCTTGCGCCCTTCGGCCACTTCCATCTGCGAAAGTCCAGTGCCGCAACGGCCGCACCATGGCATCACGTCGTGCCCGCGATAGATGAAGCCCTCGCCGTAGCACTTCTTCAGCATCGACCAGATTGTGTAGTTGTTCTCGTCGGAGAAGGTGAAGTAGCTGCCGCCGTACTCCGGCGATCCCAGCTTCCGCACGATTTCGCTCGCCCGCGCCGTTTCGGTTAACCCCGATGGCATTGTCACCGTCACCGTTTCATCGCCCGCGTTCAACGCCGCTTGCAGCTTGCGCAGAACTTCCGGATCGTCCCACTCACACCAGTAGCCGAGGCGGATCGACTGCTCGGTTTGGCGCGCCGCGAACGTCAACACACGTTCCTTGCAGGCCGTCACAAACTTCTCGATGCCGTAGTCGCGAATGTCGCGCTTGGTGCCGAGACCCATGCTCTTTTCGACTTCCACTTCCACCCACAAGCCTTGGCAGTCGAATCCGTTTTGATACCGCAGATCGCGGCCGCACATCGCGTTGTAGCGCTGATAGATGTCCTTGAGCGTGCGTCCCCAGGCATGATGAACGCCCATCGGATTATTGGCCGTGATCGGCCCGTCGAGAAACGAGAACGGAGGATTGCCGGCGATCTGCGCGCGCAGTTTGGCGAACGTATTGCGTTCCCGCCAGAAGGCGAGCACCTCACGTTCAAGCGCGGGGAAATCGGGAACTTTAGGGGCTGGTTTGTACATGGTGCGAGGGCGTTGCGAGGGAATCGCCTATTTTACCATTCAAGGCCCGAAACACCGTCCAAACAAAACGCCCCAACATTGTTTTTTCATCGTCGGCGATCTCGGCTGGCGCGTTCGCGCCAGATGCAGGGCCGCGAGTAATTAGTCGCCTGCCGCCGGCGAAGCCGCCGGCCGGTTGGTGGTTGAAGACTTGCGCGACGTCAATGCCGCCTTCAAACGCTCCGCGTACTCGTATCCGATCGGAACAACGAGCAGGGTCAAGATCAGGCAAAGAGTCTGGCCGCCGATGATCGTCACCGCGATCGCGGAACGCTGCGACGCCCCCGCACCGCTGCCGAAGGCCGTCGGAAGCAGGCCAGCGACGATCGAGAACGTCGTCATAAGAATCGGGCGCAACCGCACGCGATTGGCCTCAATGATCGCCGGGCGCAAGGGCATGCCCTGATCGCGCAAGTGATTCATGTAGTCGATCTGCAAGATGCCGTTCTTCTTGACGATGCCCAGCAGCAGAAGCACTCCCAACGCACTGAACAGATTCAGGGTGCGTCCCGTTACCAGCAGCGACAGAATCGCGAACGGGATTGACAACGGCAGCGTCATCAGGATGATGAACGGGTGCATCAGACTCTCGAATTGCGCGGCAAGCACCATGTACATAAAGATGCTGGCCAGGCCGATCGCCATCAACATGTTGGCGGTTGTTTCTTCCAAGACCTTGACCTGTCCGGAGAATCGGACTGTGTATCCAGGCGGCAGATCGAGCGAACTAAATACTTCCTGCGCGGCGGCGGCGGACTCGCCAAGCGACGACGTATTCGACACGTTGCCATACATCGACACCGCGAACTGGCGGGCGACGCGTTCGATACTGCTCGGACCCAGGCCGTGCTCCAACTTTGCGATCGAGTCCAATCGCACCAGGCCTCGCGCACCGCTCGGAACGAGCAGACGCCCGAGCACCTCCGGATTGTCGCGCTGTTGTGGCAACAGGCGCATCATCACCGGATACTGTTCCGATCCCTCCTTGAAGGTCGAGATCTGATCCTCGCCGGACATTAGCAGGCGGACCGCGCCGGCGATGTCGGCGACGCGGACTCCCAGGTCCGACGCCAATTGCCGGTCGATGTCCACCTGGATTTCCGGATTGTTTAGGTTCAGCCGAACGTTGGCGTCGGTAATCTCCGTCCGTTTCAAAAGAGCCAGGTTTGCCTCCTTACCGTACTTCACCAACGTGCGAATATCCGGGCCGAGA
Source organism: Acidobacteriota bacterium (assembly GCA_016871055.1). Taxonomy (GTDB): domain Bacteria; phylum Acidobacteriota; class Terriglobia; order Bryobacterales; family Bryobacteraceae. The sequence continues at coordinate 3,205 of VFZW01000056.1, read as the reverse complement.
ATCATCGCACGAATCGGAGAGAACGAATCCCGTCCACCGAGAACATTGGGAAAGTTCACTCGCGGACGGGCGATCGCGAATTCCTGGGCCGCGGCTCTTACCTTATTCCCCATGACCAGGATCGGGTCGCGCTGATCGGCCGGCTTCAGTAGCACATTGACCATCGCTCGGCTGACGGTTCCGTATCCGTAACTCAGCGTGGCCGGGACCACGGCGATGACCCCATCCACCTTGGAAACTTTTTCAGAAATCCCCAGCGCCACTCGTTGGGTGCCCTCAAGCGAAGTTCCCTCGGGCATTTCGAGGTACATGCCGAGTTCGTTCTGGTCCTCTTGCGGCATCCAGTCGCGGCCAATCATCTGGTACAACGGGAAAGTCGAGTAAAAGACCAAGGCGCACAAGGCGAGAATCGCCCACTTGTGATTAAGGGACCACACTAGGGTTTTCGTATACGGCTTGTCGAAGACCGAGTAGGAGTGTTCGTGTCCGCCGGTCCGTGCGGCTTTTCTCCGGCGCAACAGCCTCGATGCAAGTGCCGGAGTGAGCGTGAACGCCACCAGCATGGAGACGAGAATCGAGATCGACATGGTCCAGCCGAACTGGTTCAAATACTTGCGCGCATACCCTGTCATGAAGGCGATCGGGACGAAAACAATAACGAGCGAAAACGTCGTCGCCACGACCGCCAGCGAGATTTCCTGCGTCGCGCGAATCGCCGCCTCGAATGGCGTGATGTCGTGTTCATCGAGAAACCGGTAGATATTCTCGATCACGATGATCGCATCGTCGATTACGATACCGACCGCCAGCGTCAATCCCAGCAAGGTCATGGAATTCAGGCTGTAGTCGAGCAAACGCATGATCGTAAACGTAGCGAGTATCGATGTGGGAATCGCCACGGAACTGATAAGCACCGTCCGCCAATCACGGATGAACACAAAGACAATGAACGCCGCCAGGAAACTGCCTAGTATCAAGTGCTCTTCCAGCGCTTCCACCGAGTTCTTGATGTAGGTCGCTTGTTCCTTCACAATGGAGAGACTGACGCCGGGAGGCAACGACTTGTTTACGCTCGGGAGGCGCCGCCGGATTTCGTCGACGATCTTGACTGTGTTCGCTCCGATCTGACGCCGTACTTCCAACTGAACCGCCGGCTGACCCTGATAGAACGCGAAACTCCTCCGCTCCGCGAAGCCATCCTCGACCGAGCCGACATCGCGAACGCGAATCGGCGAACCACCCACATTCTTGACGATGATCGCGCCGAACTCTTCTACCTTTTCCAACCGGCCCAGCGTCCGGACTCCCATCTCGGACGCTCCTCTGACGATGCGCCCGCCCGGCGTTTCGACATTCTCGGTCCGCAGCGCGCGCTCGACATCCTGCGCGCTCAATCCGAATCCGTTCATCTTGTCGATATCGAGGAATACGTTGATCTGGCGCAGTTGGCCGCCATTAATGTCGATTACGCCCACACCATCGACTGTTTCAAACGCACGGCGGACTAGTTTGTCCGCTACTTCGGTCAATTCACGAACGTGTCTCGGACCGTGCAGAGCGATGGTAATGATCGCTTCCGAGTCCGGATCCATTTTCGCCACCGTCGGCGGCAGAACGTTTGGCGGCAGTTTGCGCATTGCCGCGGAGACTTTTTCGCGCACATCTTCGACCGCCTCACTGATGTCCCTCTCCAGGACGAACGCCACTTCGAGGCTGGCACTACCTTCGCTCACCCGCGCGCGCAACTCGTCGATGCCGGCAACCGACGCCACCGTCTCTTCGAGCGGCAGCACTACCTGCGAGACTACCTCTTCGGGCGACGCGCCGGGCAACCGGACGCTGACGCGGATCGTCGCCGGATCGCTTTTCGGGAACAGGTCGACGCCGAGTTCCATGAAGCTGAACACGCCCAGCGTGACCAGGAACATGATCAGCATGAAGGCGAAAACCGGCCGGCGGACGCAAATCTCGGGAAGGGACACTTCGAGCTCCTGTCTTTAACAGCTTACTGCATTGGCGGAATCCCGATTCTCTGGGTTACGCCGGGGGTCGGGTACACTAAAAACTCATGGCAAAAACAGCATTTTTGTTCCCTGGCCAAGGCTCGCAGTTCGCGGGTATGGGCAAGGCGATGGCGGACGAGTTTCCGATTGCGAAGGCGGCCTTCGAGGAGGCCGACGACGCACTGGGATTCTCTATTTCGAGGCTCTGCTTTGAAGGCCCCGAGGACGAGTTGAAAAAGACCGAGAACACGCAACCGGCTCTGGTCGCGGTGTCGACGGCCCAGTGTCGTGTGCTGATGGCGGAGAAGGGAATCGTTCCCGATATCGTCGCCGGACATAGCCTCGGCGAGTATTCGGCGCTGGTTGCCGCCGGATCGCTCGAATTTGGCGACGCGCTGCGCCTGGTCCGCAAGCGTGGCCAGTACATGCAGGAAGCCGTTCCGCTCGGAGTTGGCGCGATGGCCGCGATTCTGAAGATGCCGCTCGATGCGCTTGACAGTGTTCTTGCCGAAGCGGCGCAGGGCGAGATCGTAACCGCGGCGAATCTGAATTCACCGGACCAGATTGTGATCGCCGGGCACGCCGCCGCGGTTGGCCGGGCGATGGAACTGGCGAAAGCCGCCGGAGCGAAACGATGTATTCCTCTGCCGGTCAGCGCGCCATTTCACTGTCCTCTGATGTCTCCCGCCCAGCAGCGTTTGAAGGCCGATCTTGACGCGACGGCATTCCACGAATTGAAGTTCCCGCTTGTTAACAATTACGCCGCTCAGCTTGTTGCCACAGGCGCCGAAGCGCGGCAGGGTCTGTACGAACAGATTCCAAATCCGGTGCAGTGGATCGCTTCGATGCGGCTGATCATCGCCGAGGGCGCCGAGACGTTCTACGAGGCCGGCCCTGGGAACGTGCTGGCGGGCTTGCTGCGCAATATCGACTCCGCCCGGGCGGTGACGCCGTTTGCGTAGACACACTACGGGTGTGTGTACCGCTTACCTGTGCCGACCGGACGCTTGAAACCGCCGTTTTGTCACAGCCGGAAGGTGGGATTGACGTCGATGGCAGGGGATTGCGGGACGGCGGGCAAATCCCAGCGGTTCGCCGGGTTGTTTTGACTGCCTATTTCCAGTATTTGATCCTTCATTTCGACGTATTCCTGGGACTCTTCCTGCGACACGGTAAAAGCTCGTAAGCCCTTGAGTTGCTTG
>VFZW01000055.1 GCA_016871055.1 Acidobacteriota bacterium | reverse complement strand
GTAAGGCCGATCTGAAATACTCCCGGGTAATCCAGTTGCGGTAGCGAGTTCTCAAACTTGCCGAGCGCGATGTCCTTCGACGCCGAGCGGTCGACGATCCTCGCCCGCCCGCAGCACGCCGGCAGTGCCGACGCCCAGACCTCGCCCTTCGGCTTGGTGAAGTCGTACCAAAGCCGCTCCTCTCCGGTCTTTTCGTCGAGTTGTAGGATCCGCCCCGCACCGTCGTTTCGCACCCAGTACGCACCGGTTCTGTAATCGACAAGCTGGTAGTAGAATTGCCCGTGCAACTCCTCGGCCTTGCGGACCTCAACCGTGATGGTCGACTCGCCCACCCTCGGCGGCACCCCTTGGACCTTGTAGACCCACACGTTGCCGACATCGAGCGGAAAATAGTCCTGGCCGAACGCCGCCGCCGCGCTCAGAGCCAGACTACTGATAAAAACACTTCGCCCAAGCATGCCGTTTTCATCTTGCCATGGTCTCGATGTCGAGCGCGCCCTTTGCGGAAACCGCGGCGTTCGCCTCCACATTTCTTACCCTACGCATTCCGTGGATCACCGTGGAGACGGCGTCGTTTGAGAGTGTAAACCGCAGCGCCGTCTCGGCCAGATTCGCGTCTCCCAAATTCGCTCGCAAACGGTCCACCGCGCGCGCGATCTGCGCCTTCCGGCCGCTGCGGAAGTAGAAGTCGCGGAACTCGCCCGGTTCGAAGACCGTCTACTCATCCACCGCGCCGGCCAGTGCGCCCTCGTCGAGCGGACACCTCGCCAGCACACCCACGTTATGTTTCAAACACGCGGGGATCAGATTGTTCTGGGGCGACTGGTCGAAGATGTTGTAGAACACCTGCACCGTGTCGGCTAGGCCGGTCGCTATGATCCCCCGCCGCCAGTCGTCGCTCGCCAACCACTCCGGGTTCCACACATGGAACTGCCGCAGGTCGATCACATCGGTCTTCAAGTTGCGCAGCGACTGCTCGGTCATGTCGACAATGCAGTCGTACGGAAAGACATCGGCGATCGCAACTTCGCCGGCCACACGCGATTCTTCGGCGGAATTTTCTTCGCAACAAAAACACGCGATTTTGTTTCTGCGAAAACTTTGGCGATCAACTGTTCCGAGTGGCCTTCGTTGTAGGCGAACGCCGTGTCGATCAGGTTGATCCCAAGCTCGATCGCCCTACGCAGAGCGTCCATCGATTCGGCGTCCGAGCCGTTCAGCCACTGCTTGCCGCCGATCCCCAAGCCCCAAATCCGATCTCGGGGACGGCCAGTCCCGTCCTACCCAGTGTGCGTGTTCGCATTCAGTTCTATTATGGAGGCAGGATGAGACTCCTCCTGCTCGCCGTTTGCGCCGCGGCTCTTTATGCCGATAGCGTCAAGCTATATCTCAAAGACGGCACCTACCACATCGCCCGCGAGTATCAAGTCCTGGCCGACCGCGTTCGTTTCTACTCCCTTGAGCGTTCCGATTGGGAAGAGATCCCAACCGAACTCGTCGACTTGGCGAAGACTAAATCCGCCGTCGCCGCCCGCGAAGAGGAGGTCAAAGCCGAGAAGAAAGCCGAAGCGGAAGAGGACGCCGCCGAGCGCGCCATACGCAAGGAGATCCGCTCCGTTCCCTCCGAGGCCGGGCTGTATCTGGTTGTTGAAGGCGAGCCGATGAAGGCGTTGAAACAGGCTGAGTTGACCAACGTCAGCGATAAGAAACGAACCATCCTCAAAGCCATCACACCGATTCCGATTCTGACCGGCAAGAGCCACGTCGAGATGAAAGGCGCGGCGAGCGAATTCGTCGTGAATGACGAACGCCCCGAATTCTACTTTCGGCTGAACAAAGAGGAGCGCTTCGGTCTCGTCCGCTGCCTCCCCGCACCGAAGACGATTAACCGCATCGTCGAAAAGTGGGAGATCGTGCCTGTGGTCAAGGAGATCATGGTTATCCATGAGCAGGTCGAGATCTTCCGCAAACAGGTCGGCGAGAATCTTTACAAGGTATGGCCGATGGAACCGCTCAAGCCCGGCGAATACGCGTGGGTCGAGTTCACCGAAGGTAAGGGAAATACTCAGGCCTGGGATTTTTCGTACCGGTTCAAGCGCTAAGTAGAACGGAATCAAACAATTCAGTGGTATATTGTGAGATGGCGCTCGATGCGCCACTCGCGCCCTATTCTCCCAGCTCTGCTGTAACAGCACCTCACGTAGTCTCATCAAACCAACCAGTTCAATCAGAAGGAGGACCTTCGTCATGCTTCCACGGTCCCTACAGTTTCTTGCCCTCACTTCGCTTGTCTCTGCTTCGCTATTCGCCCAGGGGCTCAACACCTCCGCCACCAAGGACGATTGGGAAGAGGTCAATTTCGAAACCGGCTCTGCCGTGCTGACCGATGGCTACCCGAGCTTGCTTCGCTTGGCGGAGTTGCTGACCAAGAACCCCTCCTTCAAAGTCCGCGTCGAAGGCCACACCGATAACGTCGGCTCCAAGAAGGCTAACGAAAAGCTCGGCATGGCGCGCGCACAGGCCGTTAAGTCGTTTCTCGAAAAGTACGGCGCCCGCCCCGATCAGGTCTCCGCGGCTACGCAAGGCATGACGTCGCCCAAGTACGGGAATGAGTCGAAGGAAGGCCGCTGGATGAACCGGCGCACGATGCTCCACGTCGCCGACGGCCAGGGCCGCACGGTTTCGGCCGGCGGCGTCGGCGACGCGATCCGCAACTTGAACAACGCCGCGGGCGGGCCCGCCGCCGCAGCCGATCCCAAGTGCTGTGACGAGATCCTGAAGCGCCTCGACAAGCTCGACGATATCCTCGCGCTGCTCCGCACGATGAAGACCGATAACGACAAGTTGGCTAATGAAGTCGCCAAGCTCAAGGAAGACCATGGCAAGTTGTCGGCCGCCGCTCCCACCGCCGGCGCGCAGGGCGCCCAAGGCCCTGCGGGCACTGGCGCCCAAGGCCCCACGGGTGCAGGCGCCGCGGGCCTCACACCACAAGCCAAGGAAGACGTCACCGCCGCCGCCAAGAAAGCGGTTCAGGACGCCATGTCCTCGCGCGGTGGTCCCGGCGGTCCGACCTTCTCGATTCTCGGCGCCAACGCCGGCTCCGACAACGAAGGCCGTCTGACGTTCACGGGCAAAGGCCGCTTCTTCGCGCCGATGGGCAAGAGTTCCGCGTTCCAGAGCGAAGCCGAATACATGTACTTCCGCGATCGGCAGGAAGGCCAGTTCGACGCCGGCTTCGTGCAGCGCTTCGACAAAATCCAGATGGGCCTGATGTCGAGCTTCAAGCACGTCAATATCAGCCAGTTCCGTTCCGGCGGCACGCTCGGCCAGGGCGCGCTGACCGTCGACTACCTCTTCAGTCGCGGCCGCGTCGGCCTGTTCGGTACGAAGTTTTTCTTGAACAATGCGGTTGTAAACCGCACTGTGGCCGGGCCTAATACAATGTTGGAGACCTATCTCCGGGTGGTCGATCAGGTAGGCGGATCGGGTTCGGTCGCCCTCTGGAACGACACCTATATGGACACCAACCTCGGCCTCCTGCGGACCTTCGCGGGAGGCAACAAGCCCGGCGGTATGATCCGCCTGGTGCAGCCGCTCAACAAGACGCTGGCCCTTTCGATCGAAGGCGGCTGGAACGAAACGCTTGTCGGCCGCAACAACTCCGGCGCCGTCCGCTTCGGCATCCTGTTCGGCAACTTCCTCCGTCCGAAGGACTATAAGAACGTCGAAGGCCCCGTGCCGGTCGACATCCCGCGTGTCCGGTATGAAATGCTGACCCGCCGTATTCGCTCGGGCAATTCGGCGCCCATCGCCGACGCCGGTGGCGATCAGGTCAACGTCACCGCCGGTCCGATCCGGCTCGACGGCTCGGCCTCCTACGATCCCGATGGCGACCCCATCACCTATGAATGGACGCAGACCGCCGGTCCGTCGGTGACCCTCAACGGCGCCAACGCGGCGATTGCGACATTCACGGCCGCCGCGGGCCAGACCTACGGCTTCCGCCTGACCGTCCGCGACGATCGCGGCGCAACCGGTGTTGCTCGCGCCAACGTCACCTCGCGCGCTCCGCAGCAAGCCCGCATCATCCGCTTCCAGGCCAATCCGCAAGTGGTCCGCGCCGGCACGCCCGTCAACCTCCTTTGGTTGATCGAAAACGCCGACACCGCCGAGATCACGCCCGGCCCTGGCCGCGTCAACAACGTGCAGGGAACCGTGCAGGTCACCCCGACCGAAACGACCACCTACCGCTTGGTCGCCCGCAACGCGAACAGCGAATCGGTGGAAACCGTTACCGTCACCGTGGAGCGCCCGACGCCCCGCATCATCAGCTTCAATGCAACCCCCGCGATCATCACACGCGGCGACGCCTCGACCCTCGCCTGGCAGACCGAGAACGCACAGTCGGTGACCATCTCCGGCATCGGAACGGTCAACGCCAATGGCGCTTCGCAGATTTCGCCCACTGAGACAACGACTTACACCATCACGGCCACCAACCAGTTCGGCTCGACTTCGGCCACCGCCGTAGTGCAAGTGAACGCGGGCGGAGGCGGCGGTAGTCAGAATCAGTTGCCGCGCATCATTCGATTCACCGCATCGCCGATGGACATCACCGCCGGCGAGCGCTCGACCATCGACTGGCTGGTCGAAAACGCGACCAACGTTTCGATCTCGACGCTCGGCACGGTCGGCCTTTCCGGCAACGCACCGGTCTCACCGAACCTGACCACGGTCTACACCATCACCGCGACCAACTCGTTCGGCCAGATCAGTTCGACGATCGGCATCAACGTGCGGCCCTTCGTGCCACCGCCGACGCCTCCGCCGGCGTTCACTTCGTGTGTGGCCAATCCGGTTGAAGCCGGCAAGGCGGGCGATCCGGCCTCGATCACCTTCACGGCGACCAACGCGACGGTCGTTACGTTGAACGGTCTCGGCGTGTCCAGCCCGGTCGTCGTTAATCCGACCGCGACCACGACCTACACCTTCATCGCCTGGAACGCCAAGAACGAGCAGGCCAAGTGCGACGTGACGGTGCGCGTCCGCACGACGACCCCGCCCGTTACGCCCACCGCAAACGCCGGCCCGAACTTCGATACGTTGTCCCGCGACCTGACGCTCACCGGCGCGGCCTCGACCGACCCCGAAGGATTGACGCTCAGCTACCGATGGCGCGCCCTGGAGAGAACGGCGGTCGTACTTGACCCGAACTCGATGGTCACCCGTATCCAACTCGGCGAGCAGTTCGGTCCGTATAAGTTCGAACTGACCGTGACGAATTCGAAGGGCATTTCGGCCACGACGATTCTCACGATCAACTTCGTCTCAACCCGCATCCGTTAGTAGGCAGAGCCATGTCCCCTGTAAAGCAGGATCTGCTCGAACTGCTCGAAAAGCGCCAGGATGCCGAGGATTGGGAGCGCGCCCTGGTGCGCATGGCCATCTCGTTGTTTGATTTGGTCGAAGACCCCGAGTGGAAGAGCGAACCGGCGGTCCGGTTCCGGGTGCATGAGTATCACGCCATCCCCACCGGCCGCTTTGAATTGATCGAAGGACGCCTGCATCCCAAACACTGGGATCCGGTCGAGTTTCGAAAGTTCAAACGCGAAGAAAGCTGAGCCTTCTACAACACCGCCTCAATCAGAAACGGCCCTTTTTGTTTGAGTAGGTCGGCGAACGCCTCCGCCGTTTCCGCGCGCGCCGCTTCCACGCCCTGCGCCCGCGCCAGTGCGCACCAGTCCAGTTCCGGATCGTGCAGATCGAGCATCGACTGCGCGCGCGGCTTGATCGACTTCACGCCCGTACGCTGCATCTCGATCTCAAGGATGCGGTATCGTCGATTAGCGAAAATCACCGTGGTAACGTCTAGCCTCTCGCGCGCCATCGTCCACAGCGCCTGCAGCGTGTACATGCCGCTGCCATCCGCCTCCATCGCGAAGACCTTGCGATGCGGCGCGCCGACGGCCGCTCCCACCGCCACCGGCAGTCCCTGGCCGATCGAGCCGCCGCACACCGGCAGGATCGTGTGCCGCGCGGCGTCGACCAGATGTTTATTCACCGTCTCTCCGGAGGAGACCATCTCGTCGGAGACGATCGCGTCATCGGGCAGCAGGCGCGCGAGTGTCAGGCCGATCGCATCGAGCGTCAGCGCGCCCGTCGGAACTTCGGCCGGCATTTCGATTGAAACCTCGGGCACAAACGGGAACCGCTCGGCCAGCCGTTCGAGCGCATCGAGCGAGTCCTCGGTCTCGCTCACGAAAGGAGCGATAGCGCAATCAAGCGGTGCGAGTGTGCTGCGCCGGTTGGGATAGGCGAAGAACGACACCGGCTCGGCGGTATCAACCAGGATGAGATGCCGTGCGCCCGCCATCGCGGCCTCGGCGACTTCGGGAAAGTACGGCATGCGAACGAGGAACTCGCGGCCCCGCCCGCGCGGCAGGCTCGCCGAGAAGCGGTTCATGAACACTCCCGCGCCCGTCGCGCGATGGATGCGGCCAAGCGCTTCGACACCGCGCCGTGACAACGACCGGCCGCCCACATAGAACGCCGCTCCCCCGCCCCGAAGCAGAGCCGCGACACGGTCGATCCGCGCGTCGTCAACACGCGGCAGTTGCGGGAGCGGCAAAGGTCCGGCCGCCGCGGAAGCCGGCAGCCAGGAGTGATCGGCGGGTACGATGAGCGACGCCACGCCACAGGGCGCGGTATTGGCCGCGCGCGCCGCTTCGGCTGTGGAGGGCGCGATGTCTTCGGGCGATGTCGTCGTGTGCACCCACTTCGATACCGGCGCCGCGAACGACTCGGTATCTGCCGTTAGCGGCGCGTCGTAGGCGGTGTGCTGCGTGGCGTGTTCGCCGACGATGTTCACCACCGGCGAACGTGCCTTCCGCGCGTTGTGCAGGTTCGACAGCGCGTTGGCCAGCCCAGGGCCCAGATGCAGCAGCGTCGATGCCGTCCGCCCCGTGACCCGCGCATAGCCGTCGGCCGCCCCCGCGCAGATGTTCTCCTGAAGGCCCAGAATGCCGCGCATCGCCGGCACGCGGTCGAGCGCCGACACAAACTGCATCTCGCTCGTTCCCGGGTTCATGAAGCAGACATCGATCCCGTTGGCGACCAGCGAATGCAGCAGGCAATCGGCGCCGTTCATCGTCTCGTTCTCGTTTGGCATTCAAGTTTTGCCTCCGCTTACCGAAAAGACAGGAGGGAGAACTCTATTGTACGGATTAGTAAACAAGGCGATTCAAGACTTGGTCGTCAGTGGTCACGGCGAACAGGCGTGGACGAACATCTGCACGGACGCCGGAGTCGATACGACGCAGTTTGTCGCGATGCAGAATTATCCGGATGCGATCACCTATGGATTAGTCGGCCAGGTGTCGGCGACGCTTGGCGCTCCTCCGGAAGAAGTGCTCAAAGCCTTCGGCAGACATTGGGTCAAGTTTACGGGGCGCGAAGGCCACAAGGATGTGTTCGAGATGTATCCGAAAGGCAAGGAGGGGCTCGTCTCCTTCCTCGAAAACCTCGACGACATGCACGCCCGGATGATGATGGCGATGCCGGAATTGAAACCGCCGCAAATCTACAGTGAGAGGCTGAGCGAGGACAAACTCCGCATACACTACGTCTCCCATCGAGCGGGCTTGGGGCCGATGGTGACCGGACTGTTGGACGGACTCTTTGAGTACTTCGAGGTCTCGGCAACCTCCGAGCATCTGCCCGCCGATGCGGGCGCGGGCAGGGATCATGATGAATTCCTCGTCGAATTCGCCCACGCCGGATAGATTGGGCTTCGACGCCGAGTTGCTCGACGAGCTGTTTCCGTTCCACATCGTTTGTGACGACCGGATGCAAGTGCTTCAATTCGGTCCGAAGCTGCAACGGGTCGTTCCGGAAATCGGCTCGGGCCTGTCGTTGTTCGACGCGTTGAAAATTCTGCGACCGAGTTTCGTCCCCGACTGCGAGGCGATTTGTAAACGGCAAGAACACGCGTTCCTTCTTGAGTCCGTCGCCGGCGCACGCCTGCGCGGACAAGCAATTTGGCGCGAGCGGGAGCGCTTGATCCTGTTTCCGGTCTCGCCGTGGGTCACCGATTCCGAAGAGGCCAAACGGCATAACGTTTCGATCGCCGATCTTCCGGTGCACGACGCCGCGCGCGAGTTCATGTATATCGTCAAGCTGCAGCGCGACGCAGTCGCCTCGGCCGCGCGGGCCTACGACGAGCTGCAATCGAAAAAGCAGGAAGCCGACCGCATGCGCGACGCCGCCATCGACGCCAACCGCGCCAAAAGCGTGTTTCTCGCGATGATGAGTCACGAGATTCGTACGCCGCTGAACGGCGTGATCGGCATGCTCGACTATCTGATGAACGGACGCCTCGATAGCGAACCGCGCGACTGTGTCTCGACGGCGCGGGATTCCGCGCTCGGACTGCTGGCGATATTGAACGACATTCTCGATCTGTCAAAGCTCGAAGCCGGCAAGATGGACGTTATCACCGCGCCATTCGATCTGATTGCGCTGCTCGACTCCCTGGCCTCGTTGTTTGATCCGCAGGCGAAGGCCAAGGGCGTGGCGCTGCGAGTCGAAGCAATTCCGGATTTGCATCCGCGGCGTTCCGGCGACGGCAATCGAGTCCGCCAGGTCTTGGTCAATTTGTTAAGCAACGCTGTCAAATTCACCGGGCAAGGCGAGGTGTCGCTGCACGTCTCAACCGCTGGCGACATCGTCCGCTTCGAGGTGACCGATAGTGGTATCGGCATTCCGGCCGAGCAAGCCAAACATCTGTTTCAGCCGTTCCAACAAGCGCACGCGCAGCATACCGGAACCGGTCTCGGACTGGCGATCTGCAAACGTCTGGCGGTGCTGATGGGAGGAAAAATAGAATACTTGCCGGCGCCGGAGAGAGGCAGCCGCTTCGTAATCGAACTGCCCTGTCCCGCATTAACCGAACCGTTGCCTCTTGGCGAAGGACGCGCGGTGGAGATCGCCTTCGAAGGCCCTGATGCCGCGAGGCTTGCCGCGCTTCTCGGCCAGGCTGGGTGGTCGGTCGGCGGCGCCGATCCCGTCATTCGATTTACGCCCGATTCGACCGCGCGCGGAGAGGTCCGCTGCATACCCTGGAAAGCCGGGGCCACGCCCCGCCGGGCGCTGCCGCTTCAGCCGATCGATCAAGCCCGGCTAGGCAAGCTGATGGCCGCGCAGACGGGTCTCGGCGCAAACCCGCTCGCCGAAAGCGTTGGAACGATTCTGGTGGTCGACGACAGCGCGGTCAATCAACGTGTGGCCGCTCTGATGTTGAGCCGGTTGGGCTATGCGGTCGATCTGGCGGCGAACGGAGAAGCGGGCGTGGAGGCGGCGTCCAAACGGCGCTACGACGCCGTGTTCATGGACATGCAGATGCCGGTGATGAACGGCATTGAAGCGACGCTGCGAATACGTTCCGGCGATGGTCCGAACCGTGAGACGCCAATCCTGGCCCTGACCGCCAACGCTTTCGAATCGGACCGCGTCGATTGCTTCAACGCCGGCATGAACAGCGTGCTGACCAAGCCGCTGCAGTTGAAGGCGCTAGCCGAGGCCCTCGCTGCGCTGCGGCCCGCTGTGGTGCACCCGTAACGTTCGCTCTAGTGCGTCATCGCATAGATCAGATAGTTCACGCCAAGCCGATAGGCCATCGACGCGTACATCTCCGGGTACTCCGGGATATCGGCCCACTCCCACGCATCGCCCAAATCCTGATTGAAGCAGATCGCGACGATCACGCGGCCCTTGTCGTCGAGAATCGCGCGCCAGTGCGGCTCGATGCCGCCGCGTTCGATCTGATCGTCGTGCACGACGTTTAGACCGGGCACACGGAAGCGTTTCGACAGATCGTAAACCGTGTGCAGAATCGGATCGTTGTCCTGCAACTCGACGGCCTGGCAGCCAGGCATGATACGCTCCATGCCGGTCATGAAACGAGCCCATTCGTTTTCGTTGTGGAAGTCGTCGACCATGAAAAATCCGCCGCGATCGAAGAACGCGCGCATGCGTCTGGCGTGCGCTTCCGAGACGTTCCAATCGCCGATGCCCACGGCGTAGAGAAAGGGCCAATTGAACATCTCGTCGGTGTCGATATCGACGATGTGTTCAACGCTGCGCGCGTGGATGCGCGTGAGCCGCCGCACGCCTTGAATAAACTGCCGGTCGCTTTTGTTGGCGTCGACGCCCCATCGCGCGCGCCAACCATCGCGGCCCGACCGATACCGCAACCGCGCGAACGCAAACTCGGTTTCCTCCCACGCGTCGGGCGGATCTTCGGCCGGATCCTGCATCTCGCGTTCATACTGCGCCCACCGCCGGACTCCGCCGCCGGGGCGGCCCGTCTGGGCCACGGCGACGAGGATCGCGATCGAGAGCAGCGCGAGTTTCATGGCGTCGCGGCGGTCTTCAGCCAGGCATCGATATCGGCGGCCAGGCGCTTGGCCAGTTCGGGCATTTCAGGCGCGAGATTGCGGCGCTCGCCGGGATCGGCGTCGACGTTGTAGAGATAGCGCGCGTCGTTGATGTCGAGCAGCTTGTAGTCGCCGCGCATGGCGGCGAGTTGACGAGGATTCTCGGGCCACTCCCAGAAAACGGTGCGTTCCGGACTCTTCGACCGGCCTTGCCAGACAGCGCTCATGTCGGCGCCGTCGACGTTGGCGGGAGCCTTCGTTCCGGCGAGGGCGGCGAAGGTCGGATGCACATCGATCATATGTACGACCTCCTTCGAACGCTTGCCCGCGGGCACTTTGCCGGGCCATCGCACGAACGACGGCATGCGGATGCCGCCCTCTTCGAGCGTCCGCTTCTGCCCGCGAAACGGCCTATTGGAATCGTGAAACGCCGACACGCCTTGATTGCCCGCTTCAAACGTCGCGCCGTTGTCGCTGGTGAAGACGATGCAGGTCGACTCGCGTAAGCCGAGTTTGTCGAGATGCGCGACAACGCGGCCTATGGCGGCGTCGAGGCGTTCAATCATCGCGGCGTAGTTGGCGCGATAGGGCTTGGACGGTTCCTTCTCGGGGAACTTGCCCCGATACTTCTTCAAGTTCTCTTCGGGGGCTTCGATGTAGAAGTGCGGCTCGATGAACGGCAGGTAGAGGAAAAACGGCTTCGCGCGATTCTGATCGAGAAAGCGCATCGCTTCTTTCACGATGATGTCGCAGCTATAGCCTGACACCTCCTCCTCGACGCGCCCCCGCCAGAACTTCTTCGGAAAGTGTTCCCAGGCGTGCTGCGCGGTGAGATAGCCGAACGTCTCGTCGAAGCCTTGATCGAGCGGATGCGTTTGGTTGCGCGCGCCCTGATGCCACTTGCCGAACAGCGCGGTGGCGTAGCCCTGCCCTTTCAACGTCTCGGCGATGGTGACTTCGCCCGCCGGGATGTCGACGCTGTTATTGCGCACGGTGTGATGGATGCCGTAGCGGCCGGTCATCAGACACGCTCGCGACGGCGCGCAGACGGGGAATGCCGTGTACCAGCGGTCGAAGATCGTGCCTTGCGCGGCGATGCGGTCGAGGTTTGGCGTGGACCAGTCCTTGCGGCCGTTGAAGCCCACATCGCCCCAACCAAGGTCATCGGCGAATAAGAACAAAAAGTTCGGCTTTTGTTGTTGGGCGAAAACCGAGCTTGCAAGGGATAAGAAGACGCGGCGGTTCATAGTTGGCTGAGAAGTGTTTTTACGGCGGTCTCAAGTTGAATGTCGGCGCCGCGGTAGCTTTCGCCCATCGGGCGATCGACGCGGATGTCGACAGGGCGCGGATTGCGTTCCATGTTCTCGCCGCTGGCTGTCGTAATCTTGGTGCCTGGCACGCGGAACAGGGTGCCGTCGATGAGTTGATCGTTACTCGTGTAGATGATCCATCCAGCGGTCGGTTCGCCGACCACCTTGCCGAGCCCTAGAGCGCGATAGCCTTCGGTGAAATCCTCGCCGTCGCTCAACGTGTGTTGATTGGTGATCAGAATCGTCGGCTTGCCGATGGCGCGCTGGCCGAGTGCGGCGCGCGCGGTGACGTTCGGACCGTCGCGCATCTGCATGTTCATGTAGTTGCGGCGCGTCAGAATATCGAGCGCGTAACCGTTGACAAAACCGCCGTTGTTGTTGCGGATATCGACGACAACGCCCTGTTTGCCCTGCGCGACGGCGTCGAGGTCGAGCTCAAGTGTCGTCAGCGAATCCGAACCCATGTCCATGATGTGGACATAGCCAAGTTTGCCGCCGCTCCACTTGTCGACGAACGTTTTGCGCTCGTTGACCCACTGGCTGTAGCGCAGCGCTCTTTCCGCGACCGTTGTGATCGGCAGTACGCGAAACGCGTCGAGCGTTGTTTCTTTACCCACGCGGCGCGCCAGTAGCCGGTCAAGGCTGGTGGCGCCATCGAGTCTTTCCCCGTTGATAGCGGTGATGACCGCGCCGGCTTGAATGCCGGCGAGCGCCGCGGGGCCACGCGGCAGAACGTGCGCGACGCGCCACTTCCCTTCCTTCTCGTAGGCGTTCACATCCCAGTCGATACCGAGCCGGCCTACGGTTCCCGTGTCGCCGGATGGCGCCGCGCTCGCGCCAAGATGCGACGCGTTCAGTTCACCCACCATCAGATTCAACAACCGCCGCACTTCGTCGGTTGTGCGCGCGCGGCCGATCTGTTCGCCGTAGGTGCGTTTCACTTCACCGTTCCAGTCGGCGCCGTGAAACGCCGGATCGTAGAAGCGGTCGCGGATGGTCATCCACGCATCGCGAAACATGGCGCGCTTGGTGTCCTCGAACCTCCTCTCAAGCTCCGCCAATACGTTGATACTCTTGGGCTGCGGTTGATCGATGTCGATCGACGAGACGCGGCCGTCCTGCAGGAAATAGATCGTCTTGTTGTCGGCATCCCAACGGAGATTTGACTTCCGTCCCGGGCCGGTGAGTAGCGTGCGCGGCCGCGCCGTGGCCTCGGTGGCCAGCAGCAGGATCGCCGATGCCCCGGCGAGATCGGCCACGAACGCCAGTTGCTTTCCATCGCGGCTCAGCGTGGCGCCGAAAGCGCTCACATCGAGCGGGGTGATGCGCAACCGCTCGCGCAATCCGTCGAGTGCGATCTCGGTTTTGTTCGATGGCTTGACCTCCTTCTTCTCGAAGAGCGCGAGGAACTTGGCTTCGCGAAATTCGGGGGCGCGCGGCTTGAAGGAAACGCTTGCGATGCGAATCGGCTCGGTGCGCTGATTCGTCGTGAAGATCAACCCCGAGCCGTCGGGCAGCCACACGAGCCCGCCGCCCTGCGTATTCGGCAACCAACTGACTTGGTGCTGAATCGAGCCATCGGTCTTGATGACGTGGGCATTGACGAATCCACGCTCGTCGGTGAGCATGGCGCCGAGCCACTCGCCGTCGGGCGACCAGACCGCGCCGTCGCGCCGGATCTTGCCTTTGTAAATCGACGTAGCACTGCCGTCCAGCGCGTGGACGAAGAGCTCTTCGCCGCCTTTTAAGTAAGCGAGTTTCTTCCCATCGGGCGACCACGCGGGGCGCACAAACGTCGACGCACCGGAAGTCAGAGTGCGCGATTGTTTGGTCCGAAAGTCGTATACCGCGATGTGCGACACACCGTCGCCGCTAGCGGTGTAAGCGAGTTGGTTCGAGTCGGGCGACCAAACGGCATCGTCGTCACCGTCGATGTTCGCGGTCACGCGGAACGCTTCGCCGCCTTCTTTCGCCGATGTCGCCCAGATCTCCCCCCAGTAGTTGAACGCGATCTTTTTCCCATCGGGCGAAAGCGCTAATTGGGAGAACCCTTGTGTGGCGCGCTGAAACTCCGTCGCGCGCGGCGTGGCCGGCGCGCCGCGCTGGATGATTGGGATGCGCTCGCTCTTGCCGGAGGCGGTGTCGAGCTTCCAAATGCCGAAGTCGCGTTCGAACACGATCAACTTGCCGTCGGCGCTCAGCGATGGAAAGAGCACGCGGCCGTCGGTGAACTTGGTGACGGCGCGCTCGCCTTTGCCCATTGTGTAGAGGTGCAGATTCTGCGGGCCGCCGCGATCGGAGACGAAATAGAACGACTGGCCGTCGGGCATCCACTGCGGCCAGAGTTGCTTGGCGCCGCGGCCGAGAAGTTGCTTGTCCTTTTCGGCGGCGGCTTCGTCGAGAATCCAGATCTCGCTTTCATCGATGTGGCTACGTCCTTTGCGCCACCACTGCGTCATGCCCAAGCCGCGCGCGACGAACAATAGCCGCTTGCCATCTGGAGTTGGCGCGGCGTGAAACTCGCTCGCGTAGCGATCGGCGCTGACCGGCATCGGAGTTCCTCCGGTAGAGCGCACTCGATAGATGTCCTGCAGGTTGCCCACTTCAGCGTGCGCGGTCGAGATATAGATCCACTCGCCATCGCGCGACCAGGCGTCAAGCGAGAGCGTCTGGTCGAGGTGCGTCAGCCGTGTGATGACGCCGCTCGACAGTTCGAGCACATACGCGTTCGCCGCACCGTCGCGCGTCGACAGGAACGCGAGCCGTTTGCCGTCGGGACTATAGAGCGGACGCGTGTCGTTGGCCGCGTGCGAAATCAATAGACGCGCTTCGCCGCCTTGCGCGGGGACGGTCCAGATATCGCCTCCGGAAACGAAGGCGATTTCCTTACGATCCGGCGAAATCGCCGGTTCGGCAAGCGGGGGCGACCCCGCCGCCGACAGCGAGAGAAGCAGTATTGCAAGTCGCATGTTGTTACTTGTTGCCCTTGCTCAAACGCCGATAGTATTCGGCGACCTGTTCGGCGTAGCCGGGCGGAATGCGCTCGCCGCTGCCGCTGCGAACGTTGCCGGCCGTTGCCTCTTCCATGTTGCGCCGCAGCTTCAACTCAAGCTGCTCCAGCGCCGGCAGGAATTGCGTGCGGATCTTCTCGAGCAGTTGCGGATTCCCCGGGAACTTCGATGGATCGAGGCGTTGCATCTCACGCAACATCGCTTCCAGTTCCTTGGTCATCTCGGGATTGTTCTGAGCCTGGCCGCGCAGATCTTGCAACGCGCGCATACCGTCCTGCCAGGCACGATTCGCGCCGCCGGCCATGCTGTTGAAATCGCGTGTGCCGTCGTTCATCGCGGTGCCGTCGCGCCATTCGCGATTGCCGCCACCCCACGCGCCGCCGTTCCTATCGCGTCCGCCGGGTCCGCCTTGCTGGCCGCCTTGTTGGCCTTGGCCGGACTGTTGTCCTTGACCTTGCTGGCCCTGCTGTCCTTGCTGACCACGCTGCTGGCCTTGGCCCTGTTGCCGTCCATTCACCATCTGCCGCATCTGCTCGCGCAGCCGCTCGATACCGGCGAGATTACGCTCGTCCCTACCGCCATCGCGGGCGTTCGGATCCATGCCTTGTTGCGCGCCCTCGATCTGCTTGCGCAGCTTTTCGAGATCGCGCGCCAGCGTCTCTTCGCGCGAACCGAGGTAGGGTGCCAAGCCGCGGCGATAGTATTCACCGAGCATCTTGTTTCGCAGCGTCACCTGGTCGGACTGCATCTGCCCGACAGCTTCGCGAAGCTTCGTCGCGGTCTGGCGCTGCGATCCCTGCATCTGCCGGCTTGCGTCCTGCAGGTCGCGTTCCAGCCGCTGCGTTTCGCGCGTCATCCGTTCCTTCTGCTCGGCGAGTTGATTCTGCACATCCATGCGTTGCCCTTGCGGCAACGCTTCTCCGGGCCGCGCGCCCTGCGCGCCAAACTCTTTCTGCACCCGATCGGCGAGTGCGCGTTGTTCCTCGGCGAGTCTCTTCGCGCGCTCCGCCATATCGCTGACGCGATTCGATCCCTGCTCCTGCCGCATGCCGCGCAACGCGTTCTGCGCTTCGCTCAAACGGTCGGCGGCGCGTTGCGCTTCCGACGCACGCTCATTCCCCTGCTGGCCTTGATTGGCGCGCTGCATGTCCTTGGTCGCTTGTTCGAGATTTTCGAGAGCTCGCTGCAAGCGCGGATCCTGCGGCTTCTGGCCGGCCTGCCCCGCCATCTGCCGAAGACGATCGCGGGAGTTTTGCTGCTGCTGGCCTTGTTGTCCCTGCGACTGTCCGGATTGCCCTTGCTGGCCCCCCTGCAACGAAGAAGCCTGCTGCCCCTGCTGGCCCTGTTGACCCTGCTGTCCTTGTTGCTGCTGGCCCTTTTGCTGCGACAGCTCCTGCAACTTCTTCTTCAACTCTTCGGCTTCGCGGCGCAATTGCTCCTGCTGCCACTTCTGCTGAAAGCTCTGCTGTTGCTGCCGCTGCTGCTGCGCGAGTTCCTGTTGACGCCGCGCAAGCTCTTTCAGCCGCTGCATCGCCTCGTCGATTTCCTTCTCTTTGTTGTCCTCGGCCGACGCGCTCTGCTGGCCCGTCTCATACTGATTTTTCTCGGTATCGAGTTCGAGATCGAACAGGTTTTCGAGATCGCGCGCGGCCCCGCCGCCACCTCCGCCGCCTCCGCCCCGCGATCCAAACGCCACTTGAATCTGCTTGGACAGGCTCTCAGCGCGCATTAAATGCTGCAACGCCTTTTGCTCATCGGGCAGCGCATCTTTGAACTTCGAACTCTTCAACTGATCGGCGGCTTTGCCCATGGCATCGGAGGCCAACTCGATCTCCTTGGTGAACGTCTTGAACTCCTCGTTCGACCCGGCCAGTTCACGCCGCTTCATGCGCTCCGCCAGCGACTTCGCCTGATCCTTCAACTTCGCCTGCATCTCCGACAGAAACTTCGCGTTCTCGGCGGTTGACTTCTTGTCGGCGAAGCGATTGCGCAGCTGATTCCAGGTCGCCGCAATAATTTCCTTCTGCCGCGCGGAGATCTTGCCGCCGTCTTCTTCACCACCACCGCCACCACCGCCCCCGCCTTGCTGCGATTGCGTGTACTCAAGTTCCCAAGGCATCGCTTCGATGAACTTGATATCGGTATCGACGGTCGCTCGCGCATCGCGCGCCGTCGCCCAAACGCTAACCACGTCGCCGGGCTGCATCTTGTAATCTTCAAGCGCCAGCAGCATCTTGCCGTCCGCCGTTTTGGCGTTGGCGCTCGACAGCATGTTCACGGTCTTCTCCGCGCCGCCGTTGACCGAGTAGTGCAGCGTAAGCCCGCGCAGTCCGAAATCGTCGGAGGCCTCGACTTCGATCGGCACCTCTTCGACCGGATTCACGCGCGCGTCGCGACCCGGCCGCCGGAACGAAACCACCGGAGGCGTGTCGTCCTGCGCTTCGATGAAGTAGTCGTCGGTCAATCGCACCGTCTCGTTCATCTCGCGCGTGGCGATGTGATAGACGCCGCTCTTGGCGATCGTAATCTCGACTTGCGCCTTGGTCGGCGCGGTCATCAATAGCGACCTCGTCTCCTCGCCGTCGATCACCACCATGCCATCGGTCAGCGCCTTGTCGAATTCGATCTCCAGCTTTGCTTTCGTGCCAACAACGCCGCGTAGATCGCCGCCCTTCTCCTCGACCGTCGGCTTGATGCCGAGTTGCGGAGGATGCTCGTAAGTCACGCGGATGTTCTTCACGCCCGGCAGATCGAGCGCCGTCAACTTGAACGTCTTCGAACGCACAGCGCCAGAAGCCACATAGTATTCGACCGTATCCGGCAGTCCGGCGAAGATGAACTCGTAGCCCGCGCCTTGCGGCATCATCGGCGATTGTTCCCACTGGCTGGCGCCTTTGTATCGTGCATAGAGGCGCACTTGTGTCCCTTGCAGGCCGACCAGTTGCGCGCTGATCGTCACGTCGCTCTTGCGGCGCACGGCCTTGTCGCCCGGTTGCACGTTGATGTCGTAGAACGCCCCGGCATCGATCTTCGGCGGTCCGAACCACAACAGATTCGCGCCGTAGCCCCAGTAGCCCGGGCCTTTGTTCAACAGCCACCACATGCCACCCACTCCGACGATCGCGAGCGCACCCGTCATGATCAGCAGACGCGAAGTAACGATCACCGCGGCGCCGTTGGCTTGCGCGACCGGCAGTGCATCGGCGGCGATCAACTCCAGAAACGGATCGGCTTCGTTGCGATGCTCGACAACGGTGAGCAGCCGGTCGCCGAACGGCAGCATCGATTCGGCGCGACGCGCGGCGCGGTCGCGATTGATGCGAATGAGCGGGATGACAATACCGAAGGCGATCGCCAGGCCGAGCACGATAAAGAGCAAGAAGCGCGCAATCAGCACCGTCGTCTCGTTGAACGCCGAGGCGTTTGTGTAGAGCACCAGCAGCAGCGTCGCGACCAGCGCGCACAACGCCGCGATCGCAAGTCCGCGTGTCCACGCGGCCAGACGCATTCTCCGCTCCAGCGCCTTGATGTACCGGTCTAAACTCTCTAACGCGCTCATGCAGCCTCCTTGGATCCAACCGCTACAGGCTCGCCGAATTCCGACGAACCCTGTCCAAACAGATAACGCGACGCCAGCACTCCTTCAGCCAGCGTAAACAGAAGCACGAACAACAGCAACCACCACCACGGACTACGCCGCTCGACGCGCTCGCCCGAAGCCGATCGCGGGCCGTCGGCGGCGGGCTCGCCCGTCGATTTCCACAACGCAATCGTCTCTTCTTCGATTCTTGTGAAGTCCGATTCTCGGCGGTCGGCGTTGGCGGCGACAAGCGTCGACCGCCCGGTCGCGCGGCGCACTTCGTAGTAGCCTTCGGCCGCCGGCGCGAAAGACGTCGCCTTCGTCGATTGCTCCAGCGTCAAAACACGCTCGCCCTTCGGATCGAGCACCTCAACCGCGGCCGCTCGCTCGGTCGCCGTGCGCAGTTCCACGCCATGGCCAACGCTAACGACGCCGGTCGACTCCTCTTGCCGCGCCAGGTAATGTGCGGCTTTTTCCGCGAGTGGCAGAAACGTCGGATGCAGCGGCAAGTTGTTTCCAAGGTTGTCGAGCGGCGACGCGAGAATCAGAATGCGGCCCTCGCCGAGGCGCTGCTCCAGGATCACCGGCGTCGCATCGGCGGTTTTCGCGAGGACCTTCGCGGTTGTTCCCGGGTCCATCGCGACAACCTGATAAAACTTCACCGCCTCAATGCGCAGCGTGCGCTCGAGCACCGGATGCAGCGGTTCCTTCGACGCAATCGATTGAAACATCTCGCCGCTGCGCGAGGCGAGACGGGACTCTTTGATCGTAAGGCCCGAGACCGCCAGTTTGTTTGTCGCGCCTGCCAGCGAACCGGCGGCGATCAGTATCGATCCGCCCTTTGAAATGTAGTCCTTCAGCGCGCTCTCGAGCGTCGCGTTCAGGTTGCCGGGATCGGCAAGAATCACGAACGAGACGTTTTGCAGATTCGGCGTGGAGGTGGACTCCATCGCCGCCGCATCGATCTGATACGCGTTCGGAACAGCCGCATCCAGCGCGGCGCGCATGTAGATCGGGCTGCGCGAATCGCGCGCCGAATGCAGCATCAGAATCCGTCGCGGGTCGGAGCGTTCGATCGAAAACAGCATACGGTCGTCGTTGGCGAACGAATCGCCGGCGTCGTCGATGCGAATTTCACCCTTGTGGAAACCGTAGCCGCTGTCGATACCGATGAACTCGACAGAAGCGCGGCCCTTCTCCGGAATCTCAACGGGCTTGGACTTCTGCACTTTCCCATCGACGACCAGCGCGACCGTTTTGATCGCCTTCGGCGTCTGGAATCCGCCGATGGTCGCACGCACCCGCGCCTTCGCGGTATCGAAAATGCGGCCGGGCGGCGTCACCGATTCAACTGTGAAGTTGGCCAACTCCTTCGGCGCGATATCGTGAATTTCCAGTTTCGCTTCGGCGGGAAGTTGCAGATCCGCGAAGCGCGCGGGCATCCCGGTTTTCTGCAAGTCGGTGTAAAGATGTACGTCGACCGGCATGCGATGCGCTTCGCTGAGCCCGCGCACGATGCGCGACAACTCGGCATACGCGGTCTTCTCATCGCCCGCGGCCACGGCGTTCACGTTGTTGCGAAACGTGGTCGCGTCTTCCGCTTTCTGGCCGATTTCGCGCGCGCCGCTGCCGAACGCCACGACCACTCCCGGTTCGGCGGCGTTGATCTTCGACGCCAAGGCCAGCGCCTGTTGTTTGGCCGCGTCGATCGCTCCGCCGCGGCGCATGCTGAACGAGTTATCGATCGCCGCGACCGTCATCCGCTTGCCGCCGCCCGCGGTGACTTTGCGCTCGAAGTACGGCTGCGAGAACGCGAAGATCAGGAACAGCAACGCGAGAAGCCGCAGCGCAAGCAGCGCGTAGTATTTCAACTTTCGCTGACGCGTGGAAGTCGTCGTGCGCTTCTCGAAAAACATGAGCGACGAAAAACGAATCGGCGTGGTCTTGTGTTGCTGCAAGAGATGCAGCCATACCGGCAAACCGCCCAGCAGGGCCGCACCGAGAAACCATGGGGCGAGAAATCCCACCTACACCCTCCCTTGCCGCACGAGCAGAAACTCGCGCAACGCCCCATCGAGCGGCGTGTCGGTGGTGTGCATGTGATACGCAAGGCCCGCCGCGCGCGATTTGTCGGCAAGCGCCGTGACATGCGCGTCGATCTTCGCGCGATACTCCTGCGCCGCATACTCAGGTGACGTTTCCAATTCCGATTCGTTTTCGGAATCGATCAACAACACCGGGCCATCGAACTTCGGCCGCACCTCTTGCGGATCCAAAATGTGAAACAGCACGACGTCGTTGCCCCGATAACGCAGCGGTTCGATCAGCTTCACAATCACCTCGGGATCGTCATAGAAGTCGCTGATGACGACCACCAGACCACGCCGGTTGCGCAACATGCTTTGGAAGTGAAAGAACGGCCGCTGGTAGTTGGTCGCCTTGCCGGGTTCGGCCTGTTCGATCGCGTTCATCGTACGGCGGAATGTACCCTGGCGCGAGGAAGGCGCCACGTACGCCCGAACGTCGTCGTCGAAGACGATGACGCCGGCGGCATCGCGCTGCTGCTGCGCCATATAGGCGATCGACGCGGCAAGATAGCGGGAGTAATCGGCCTTGGTCACTCCGTTCGAACAGTAACCCATCGATGCCGAGGCATCGATGAGAATCGTCAAGCGGGAATTCGTTTCGCCCTTGTACCGCTTAATGTAGGTGCGCTCGGTTCGAGCGAACACGTTCCAGTCGACGAAGCGCAGATCGTCGCCTTCGTTGTACATACGGTACTCGGCGAACTCCTGCGAAAATCCGAAATGCGGCGACCGGTGCAGGCCGGCGATGAAGCCGTCGACAACGGTCTTGGCGACGAGTTCGAGATTCGAAATCGACGCCAGCACTTTCGGATCGAGGAAACGTTGCTGCATGAGGTTAGTCTCGCGGCGCCGGCACCGCTTCCAGCAACTTTCGCAGTACGTGGTCTTGAGTCACCTTGTCCGATTCGGCGTGGAAGTTCAGCAGCACGCGGTGACGAAGCACCGGCGCCGACATCGCGGCGACGTCTTCGAACGAGACGTGATAGCGCTTCTTCATCAAAGCGCGCGCCTTCGACGCGAGAATAATGTTCTGAATGCCGCGGACGCTGGCGCCGAAGTTGAAGTACTTCTTTACGATGTCGGGCGCGGACGGATCGGTCGGCCGAGTGGCGCGGACGATGGCCACTGCGTACCGCGCAACGCTCTCGGCGACCGGCACCATGCGGACGAGTTCCTGCATCGAGAGAATTTCTTGCGCCGACGTGACGGGATCGGCCTTGGCGATGTGCGTCGTCGTCGTCAGCCCCAGCACCTGCATCTCTTCGTCGAAAGGCAGGTAATCGAGCAGCACGTTGAACAGGAAGCGGTCGAGCTGCGCTTCCGGCAGTGGGTAAGTGCCTTCGAGTTCAATCGGATTCTGCGTTGCTAGCACGAAGAACGGCGGCGTCAAATGATAGAGATTGCCGCGCACCGTGCAACTCTTCTCTTGCATCGCTTCGAGCAGCGCCGCCTGCGTCTTCGGCGGCGTGCGATTGATCTCGTCGGCCAGCAGGACGTTGGTGAACAGAGGCCCTTGCACAAAGGTCCACTGGCGCTTGCCGGTGGCCTGATCTTCTTCGATAATGTCGGTACCGGTAATATCGGTCGGCATCAGATCGGGCGTGAACTGAATGCGCTTGAAAACAAGTCCGAGCGTGTCGGCGAGCGTACGCACCAGCAACGTCTTCGCCGTTCCCGGCATTCCTGTGATCAGGCAGTGGCCGCCGACGAACAGCGCCGTCAGCACCTGTTCAACAACTTCGTCTTGTCCGACGATGACGCGTCGTATCTGCTCGACGATGTTCGCGTGAGCTTCCTGGAAGCGCTCGACGCGCGCACGGAGATCCGTGGCGTCAAGCGAAGGGGCAATGGTGGTCGACATGTTTATTTTGAAAGCTCCAGGAGAAGTTTCTGGGCCGGACGAAAACTAGGAACGGCTTCCAGGCACAACAAGATGGCATCGCGCGCTTGATCCAACTGTCCGGCGGCGCGATAGGCTCTGGCTAAATTGTAGTAGCTTCCGCCCAAATCCACGGGCTTCAACGCAACCACGGCCGCGAACTCGCGCACCGCCTTGGCGTTTTCGCCGACGGCGAGCCAAAGTTCGCCCTGCTGCTTGTGATACTCATGATCCTGCACTGGGTAGACGTAGTTGATGCGCTCGAGCGTCTCGGCGGCCTGTTTCTTCAAACCCGCGTCTTCCTGCATCTTGGCGAGCTTCTTAAGCGTTGCCGGCGTGCGGCCGCCCGCCTTCGCGTAGGACTCGAGCATCGCGATCGCCTTGTCTTTTTCGCCCTTGGCCTCATACGCTTCGGTTAGAATTTCGTAGGCCGAACCGGGCTCGACATAGTCGGGGTAGGCGCGGACAAGCCGTTCGGTCGACGATACAACGTCGTCCCACTTCTTCGACTTGCGCATCTCGTTGGCCAATGCAATATTCTTCCGCCACGTCTCGAATCCTTTCACCTGCTCGCCGACTCGTGCATCCAGCCACTCCAAAAACGCCTTGTCGAACTCCTCGTGCTTCATGCCGGTACGCTTCTCGACGACCTCGATCGTCGGCGTGCCTTTCGAAAAATCCTTCAGCATCGCCAGCAGCCGTTCCCAGCCGTGTTTCTCATTGATGAAGTCGCAGATCTTCCCGGCCTGGAAATAACTCACCACGACCTGACTCGGATACGACGGCCGCACGAAGCCGCGATCAAGCGTGGCGACCGGCAGCAACTTCTTGCCCTTGATCGCTTGAATCGTCGTCGGATCCAAACGATCGCCCCATTCTCTATTGACAGCCGTTTCTTCGTGAACGGCGAGCCCTTCGGTGAACCACCGAGGCACACGATGTTTCGTCAGCGCGAGCGCATAGACATGACTCAACTCATGCCACAACGTCGAAGCCCAATGAAACGTGCCCGGCTTGCGCCCGGACGGCGAGTCCATCGCGACAACATATCCAAACGTCACGCCCAACGCCCCGAGTCCCGGCAGGCCCATCGTTCGCACGGCGAAGTCTTCGTGATCGGGATAGACCTCCAACTGCACCGGCCGATCCAGCTTGATCTGATACTTCTTCTCGAATACGTCGACCGCGCGATCCAACTCCGCTTCAAAGTACGGTCGCAACAGCTCCGCTTCCTTCTTGTGCACGCGCAGGATTATTCGGCTCTTCTTGAAGGTCACGAAGTTCTTGTAGCTGTCCATCAGCGTGAGCGTATTGGCCACTTGCGCGGTGCGCCAGTTGGCCTCGTAGCACTCTTCGACCAGCTTGCGCGCTTCGGCTTCTTCACCCAGCCGCATCAGATTCACACCAAGCTCCGCCTTCGCCGACAGCAACTCGGGGGTCTTCGCAAGCGCCTTGCGATATAACGCGATCGCTTCCTCGTAGCGGCGGTTGATCACGAGTATTCCGGCGGCCATCGAATAGCCTTCGCCGTAGTTGGGATTGATCTTCTCCAGCCGGTCGATCCACTGCTTGCCGTCGCGGTCGTTCAGCCAGTCGATCGTCGCGCGCAGCATCAAGGCATCGAGCGCCTCCGCCGAAATCGCCAGCGCTTTGTCGATCTCTTCCAGCGCCCGCTTTTCGTTGTACTCTTCCAGCGCGAACCGCGCGAGCATCTCGCGCGCTTCAAACAATTTCGGATCTTTCTCCAGCGCCTTCTCGGCCAACTCCACCGCCTTCGATTCAAAATTCGACGACGCCAGATAGCCCATGCCGACAAGCGCCGGCGGGTAGTCTTTCTCGATCTCCAACGCTTCAGAAAAAAGGTCCGCGGCTTCTTTACGCTGCCCGCGCTCCAAGTACATCCTGCCCCAACGCACACGCGGCAGCGGATCTTTGGGTTTGTTTGCCACGGCGGTGCGGAAACGGTCGTTGGCCGTCTTGAAATCGCCCAGCGCCCAAAACGCCTCACCCTGTAAATACGCA
>VFZW01000054.1 GCA_016871055.1 Acidobacteriota bacterium | reverse complement strand
CGGTTTGAGGACTAATGGGAGAACCGCCGCGCGGCTTAATTTCCACTTTTATGTCGCGCACCCGCTTCAGCCCAAACTGAATCTGCCGCGGATCGCCGACCGACACAATCCGTCCGACTGACGCCGGTACCGAAATATTCGAGCCCGGCCCTCCGAGATTCGCGTGGTTCGGGAAGTTGAACGATTCGACACGGAACTGCAGGCGATAGCGCTCGCGAATCAGAGTGTCCTTCAACATGCTCACGTCGAACACCATGTCACCCGGCGCGAAAAGCAAATTGCGCGGTGAGTTGCCGAACGTGAACTGCGCCGGTACAGCGAACGCGGTCGTGTCGAACCAGCGGTTCTCATTCCGTTCGCCCCGCGGCAGCGCCGCCGGTTGAAGCACGTCCGCGCGTCCCCCCGCCCAGCCGACTACGGCGGTATTGAAATTCACCGAGAACGGCTGGCCGGTCCGCAAGTACGTAATGCCGGCGAGTTGCCATCCTCCAAGCGCGCGGCCGATCGCGCCGCCGCGCTGCGCCCAACGTTTGCCGGGGCCGAAGGGTAACTCGTAACTGTAGGCGGTTGTAAAGATGTGACGCCGCACTTGATCGGAGTTCCCGCGGTCGCGCCCGTTGTTGTACGGATCCTCCGGTCCGCCCGAGATCGGTGTGTTGTCGAGCGAACGGTTCCACGAATACTCCACTTGGAATGTCAGCCCTTTCGAGTACCGCTTCACCGCTTCGAGTTGCAACTGATGAATTGTTGAATCGCCCGCCGATGCGACGTAAGCGATGCCGGCCCACGGTTGATACGGCCGCCGCGGCTGCACCTGGCCGGGCGCATAGTTGCGCGGCTGATTCAACTGCCTGCCGTTGTACGGCAGGTGCGCGGTGTGGTTGCCGACATACGACGCGCGCACGCCGAGGTTCTGAACAAGCTCGCGCTCGAGCGTGAAATTCCACTGATAGGAATCGCCGTTCTTGATGTTGCGGTCCATGATCGTGATCGCCGGGTTGGCCGAGATCGTCGAACCCGTTGTGAACGGCCGCGCCAAAGTGAGCGACGGCGCCAGCCCGGCGGCGGCTTCGTAGGTTTCCGAAAGCTGATACGGCGGGTTCGAAAAATTCAACGGTCGCACGCCGATGAAGAACGCCAGCGGATTGTGAAACACACCCGCGCCGCCGCGAATGACGGTCTTGGTGTTCGCGAATGGCCGGTAGGCGAATCCAATGCGAGGCGCGAAGTTGTCGCGGTCCGAGTTGTAGACGTTGTCGCTCGCGCGCAGGTCGATCGGATACGCCTGCACCAAGCGGGCTTGCGCTTGCGGAGGCAATGACGCACTCGGAATCACCAGCCGCCCCGTGGCGAAGTCGAAGTTCGATACGGCGTTGTCCCGCTCCCGCCACGTGGTCTGTACCATGTAGCGCAGCCCTAGGCTGACCGATAGCCGCGACGAGACCTGAATGTCGTCCTGTACAAAGGCGCTGTAGCGCGATTGGAAGAATCCGCTCACCGAAGTCGGCGTTGAGCGATAGGTGCGAATCGGCAAGCCTAGCAGGAAGTCCGTGAACGAATGCACCGGTTGCGGCGCGCCCGTCGCCGAGTTGCTGAAGCGCCCGTCGAAATCGAACCGGCCGAAGGTCGCCTCTTGCAACAGGCCGCTGCCGAATCCGCCCGAGAACGGATTCGTCACGCTCCGATAGCGCGCGAAATCGAAACCTGCCTTCAACGTGTGCCTCCCGCGCACGTGCGTGACGTTGTTGATGTACTGCGCGGTGAACTGGCCGGAGCGGTCGCCGCCGCCGTAGTCGCCGATTGTCTGATGGCTCGTAATGTTCACCGTCGGCAAGCCGACGTATGTGTATCCGCCGAAGACGTCCGGGAACAGCGTTTTTGGATCGAACGTCAAATTCTGACCCTGCCGCGTCGAGCCGTGATAGAACCACGCCACGCGCGCCTCATTCAACGTCCGAACGGTGAAGTTGTGGTTATACGTGAGCTGTCCGCTGCGCGTCCAGTAGCCGAAATCGCCGCCGTTACCCATCGTTGAGATTGCGGTTCGGCTCACAAAATACGGACTGCCCTTGGAATAGTTGATGCTCGCGAACAAGGAATCGTTGGAGCCGAAGCGGTGATCGACGCGCGTCATGATGCGGTTGACGTCGTAAATGTTGCCCACCGCGGCGATGTAGTTGCTCAATGTATCGGCCGGCCCGATGCCCGGCCGGTTCGGTAGCGGCAGCCGGTCAATTAATGTCTTGGCGCGCGAATCGATGCGGCCGCTGGGCACTTGATTGTTCGGGAACGGAGTTCGCCCGAGCGGATCGAGCGCCACCGGAAGCCCCGCGAAATTGCCCTGCTGCATCGCCGCCGTGGCCAGCGACGCCGTTCGCGTTGTCGAACTGCGCTCGCGCAGTCCTTCGTATCCGGCGAAGAAAAAGGTCTTGTCCTTGACGACCCGCCCGCCCATGGTCGCGCCGAAATCGTTGCGGTTCAGCGGCGGCTTCGGCTGACCCGTCGCGCGGCCGTTGCGCGCCGCGTAGGCGCGGTTGCGGTTAAACTCGTAGGCCGCGCCGTGAAACTCGTTCGAACCCGACTTCGTCACGATCGTCACGCTCGTCGAGCCCTCGAACTCCGCCTTGGCGTTGTTCGAGTCGATCTTGAATTCGGCGACCGTGTCGACACTCGGCACGGTTGATAGTCCCGAGGCGAACGAATACGCAGCGCCGCCGTTTCCAAAGTCATTGAAGTTCACGCCGTCGACGTTGAATTGCACGCCGCCCCAATAGCCGCTGCCCGCCACGCGCGGATTTGACGCGCTGTCGGTGGTGACACCCGCCGAGATGCGAATCAATCGGTCGAGCGTGCGGCCGTTGAGCGGCAGCGTCACGATCGTCTTGCTGTCGAGAATGTTGCCGATCGTCGCATTCTCCGAATTCACAACCGGCGCCGTGGCTCGCACCTCGACCGACTGCGCGACGGCGCCCGGTTCGAGCGTCATATCCACGCGCACCGAACGGTTCGGCGGGAGCGCGACACTCCTGGCGATCGCCTACTTGAAACCGGCGTGTTCGACGGTGATCGTGTAGGTGCCCGGAGGAAGGTTCGGCACAACGAAGTCGCCCGACTCCGCCGAAATGGCCTTGTACTCGAAGTTGGTCGAGTCGTTACGAACGGCAACCGCCGCGCCAGCAACCGCCGCTTGCGACGAATCGCGCACGACGCCAACGAAGTTTCCGCTGATAATCTGTGCGATCAGCGAAGTGGTGCTCAACAACAACGCAAGAGTCCGTGACATAAAAAGCTCCCAGCATGTCGAACGAGTCGTTTGGAGGTGCGGGTCGGGATCGAACCGACGAATAAGGGTTTTGCAGACCCTGGCCTTACCACTTGGCTACCGCACCTTGTTGTCTATGAAGTATAGGTTATCGCAGAATAGGCCTCGACTCAAAACCGAAAACGCACCATCTCTGCCGAACCGCCCCCGGTGCAATAATCAAATCGAGGAGAACTAACATGGCAAGAGAAAGCAGTGACAAAGTAGTGTGGTTCCTGGCGGGAGCCGCGATTGGAGCCGCCGTCGCGTTGCTCTACGCACCCGCAACCGGGGAAGAGACCCGCGCCAAGCTGCGCGAGCGCGCCAGCGAAGGCAAAGACCTTCTCGCCGACCGCGGGCGCAACCTGATGGAACGCGGCCGCGAGCTCTACGACAAAGGCCGCACACTCGCCGACGAAGCCGCCGACATGTTCGAACGCGGCAAGAAACTCGTCGAAGGCTAAGATGTCCGCCTTGCAACTGTCGGCGTACGCCAACGAAGCGTACGCCGATTTCACTCAGCCCGCCAACCGGCGCGCGCAAGAGGAAGCGCTGCAAACCGTCCGTGCTCAACTCGGAAGAACGTACAACAACCACATCGCGGGCCAAGCGTCGTCGACCGGCCAGTGGCTCGATTCGGTGAATCCGTCAAAACCCTCGGAGTTGATCGGTCGTCACGCGAAGTGTTCCGTCGATCAAGCTATTCGAGCGGTTGACGATGCCTTTGCCTTCTTCCCCGAGTGGAGCCGCACGCCCGTCGAGAGACGCGTCGAGATCATCGTCGAAGCCGCCGCGATTCTTCGCCGGCGCAAGCTTGAGTTCAACGCGTGGCTCATTCTTGAGTCCGGCAAATCGTGGGCCGAAGCCGAAGCCGACACCTGCGAGGCCATCGACTTCTGCGAATACTACGCGCGCCAGATGCTGCGCTGGGCCAAGCCCGATCCGATTGTGCAAATGCCCGGCGAGCGCAACGATCTCGTCTACCTGCCGCTCGGCGTTGGCGTAGTGATTCCGCCCTGGAATTTCCCGCTCGCGATTTTGGCCGGCACGACCGTCGCCGCGCTGGTTTGCGGCAACACCGTTGTGCTGAAGCCGTCGAGCGAAACGCCGGTTATCGCCGCGAAGTTCGTCGAAGTGCTTCGAGAAGCCGGCATGCCCGATCGCGCGCTGGCGCTGTGCGTAGGTAGCGGCGGCGAGGTCGGCGACGCGCTCGTCTCTCATCCGAAGACGCGCTTCATTTCGTTCACCGGGTCGCGCGAGGTCGGTCTGCATATCAACGAACTTGCCGCGAAGCCGGCGAAAGGCTGCATCTGGATTCGCCGCGTGGTCGCGGAGATGGGTGGCAAGGACGCGATCCTCGTCGACGACGACTGCGACCTCGAAGCGGCCGCCACCGGCGTCGTGCGGGCGGCGTTCGGCTTTCAGGGGCAGAAGTGTTCGGCCTGTTCGCGGGCTATCGTACATGAGAACGTCTACGATCGCTTTCTCGAACTCGTGAAAGAGAAGACGGAGCGCTTGTCGATCGGCGCGGCCGAAGTTCCCTCCAATGCGATGGGCCCGGTCATCTCAGCCAAGGCGCGGAAGACCATCGAGAGTTACATCGAAGCCGGCAAGACGGAAGGTCGCCTCATTACGGGCGGCGTGCCGGCGTCCGGCGACGGCTATTTTCTGAAGCCCACGATCATCGCCGATGTCGATCGTTCCGCGCGCATCTTTCAGGAAGAGATCTTCGGCCCGGTGCTCGCGGTGACGAAAGCGTCCAGCTTCGATCACGCCATCGAACTTGTCAACGACAGCGACTACGGACTCACCGGCGCCGTCTACACCAACGACGCCGCCAAGCTCGAAAGGGCTCGCCGCGAATTCCACGTCGGCAATCTCTATTTGAACCGCAAGTGCACCGGCGCAATGGTCGGCGCGCACCCGTTTGGTGGATTCAACATGTCCGGCACCGATTCGAAAGCCGGCGGCCCGGACTACCTGCTGCAGTTTCTCCAAGCCAAGTCCATCGCCGAGAAGGTGCGATAATAGCGGATACCTCGCCACAAGCGAGGGCTGCACGATTCCAAGCAAGAGATCAACTCTGACCGACTTGCCGGAAAAGGCGCTCCACCGGAGCGCCTTTTCCTTTGGCGCCGGCGCCGCTCCGTCTACGGAGCCGTTCCGTGGTAACGTTTCTCCAAGCATGATCTCTCGCCGCGCCATCTTCGGACTCCCCTTCGCACTGCAAAGCCAAGCCCGCCGCCGGCCCAACGTCATTGTCTTCATGACCGACGATCACGGCGCCTGGGCCACCGGTGCATACGGTTGCGCCGAAATGCACACGCCGAACATCGACGCGCTCGCCAAAGGCGGCGCGAAATTCACGCGCGCCTTCGCGTGCACGCCGGTCTGCTCCCCGAGCCGCATGACGTATATGACCGGCTGTGTGCCCTCCGTCCACGGCGTGCAGGACTGGCTGCGGCCGGAAGATAGTTTCGGCGCCGCTGCGAAGGGCTGGCTCGACGGCCTGACGATTTTTCCCGAAGCGATGGCCAGGAACGGCTATCGGTCCGGCATGGTCGGCAAGTGGCACATGGGGCACGACGAAACCGCCCAACGCGGCTTTACCTACTGGGCCACCGTCCCCGGCGGCGGCGGCACGTTCAAAAACGCGACTTTCGTGCGGAACGGAACAACCGAAAAACGCGAAGGGTTCAAGGAAGACTCGATCGGCGACTTCGCTCTCGAATTCCTCGGCCGGCAGTCGGCCGACACGCCCTTCTATCTCCACGTGCCGTTCTACGCGCCGCACACGCCGTTCGACTTCCAGCCCGGCGAAGACCGCAAACACTACGACAACGCCGCGTACTCCTGTTTTCCCGATACCGCCAAACATCCGAATCAAAGTCGCGGGCTCAGCGCGCACCACGGCAACCGCGCTTCGATGAAGAGTTACATGTCGCTCATCAGCGGCGCCGACCGGAACATCGGCCGCATCTTGCGTCTGCTCGAACAGAAAGGCTGGCGCGACAACACGCTCGTCGTCTTCACCGCCGATCAAGGCTGGAACGCCGGCCACCATGGCGTTTGGGGCAAGGGCAACGGCACATGGCCGTTCAACATGTACGAAGAGTCGATCCGCGTGCCGATGATCTGGAATCACCCGGCCGCGATCGCTCCCGGCCAAACCGTCACCGCAATGGTTTCGTCCTACGATTTATTCCCGACAATGCTCGACTACACCGGTCTCGCCGCTCCGGCCGACCCGCGCCGCGTCGGCCGTTCCTACGCCGCGTTTCTGCGCGGCCGCAAGCCGCGTTGGGAAGAAAAGCTGTTTTTCGAATACAGTTACTCGCGCGGCATGCGCACGCCCACGCGCAAGTTGATCCTCCGTGCCGAAGGATTCGTCAACGAGTTCTACGATCTCGAAAAAGATCCTGGCGAAACGGCGAACAAGATCGACGACCCCTCCTATGCCCGCGAGATTGCCGCGATGCGCGGAGAGATGGAAAAGTGGTTCGCCAAGGCCGGTGCGCCAAAGCTCGACGCCTGGCGCGGCACGACGAAACAGAACCTCACTCCGTACGGCCCGTATCCGAACGAGAAAAAATGATGCCAACACTTTCCGCCGCCCGCGCGTCTTAAAATAAGAATGATGTTCCGTAACACCCTCCTCCTGGCGACGATGTTCCTCGCCGCGGCCGCGCAGGACAACAAGTCCCTGTTCACCGCCGCGCCGCCCGAGGTGGAGAAGGCGCTCCGCGACCGCGTCTCCGGTTTCTATCAGGCCTACGTCGATGGCAAGTTCCGCCTCGCCGAGCAGTATGTCGCCGAGGACACCAAGGACCTCCATTACAACCAGGAAAAGAACAAGTACCGCAATTTCGAGATCGTGAAAATCACCTTCGACGACAAGTTCAAGACCGCGAAGGTTGTGACGATTGTCGGAACCAATGTCTCGATGCGCGGCAATCGTATGGATGTCGCCGCCCCGATGGCCTCGCACTGGAAGCTCGAGGACGGCAAGTGGTTTTATTACTACCATCCGAGCCTTGGCGTGGATTCTCCCGTCGGCATCATGCGCCCGGGCCCAGGTACCGCACAGCCCGGGACAGGCTTCGGCGCCATCATCAAGAACCCGATGGCCATCCTGAGCCAGATCAAAGTCAGCAAGAAATCGATCCTCCTCAAGGGCCACGAAAAATCCGAAGACACCTTGACCGTCACCAATAACGCGCCCGGCCCGATTTCTCTCGCGTTCCAAAGTGAAACCGCGCCCGGTTTAAGTTGGAAACTCGACAAACCCGAGATTGCCCAAGGCCAGACCGCGACGCTTACGGTTTCCTACCTGCCGCCCGACAAACGCGCCAAACCCGCTTTGCGCGGCGCGCTTTCGATTGAGCCCTTTGGACAAACTGTTCAAATCCCGGTCGAGTTCGATATCCCTGACGAAGTAAAGAAGCAGCTTCCGAAGGCCAACTAGCCGAGCCACTTTGGCCCTCCGATTGCTGAAGTCTCGTCGGAGGTAATTTTGTTTAGAGTGACAAACACGGCTCTGCCGCGCGTTCCCGAACGCGCCCCGGAGCGGCAGAACATCGGCAGAGGCGCAACTCGCGAATTCGCCCCCCGATCAATTCCTTTTGAAGAATCCCGCGCTTCGGCTGGCGATGTCGTCCGAATCGGGCGGCAAGATGTTGGCAGCCAGCCGCCAGTCGTCTCGTTTTCGCCACCCAGTCCGGCGCCCCCGCCGGCGGCTTCGGCGCCGCATCCTGGAATGGCCCGTCTCAATGATGCTCTCCATTCGACTGGCATGAGTACGGCGGGGCTTGATATCCGTTACGAGGAGGAGCATGTCGGTTATCCGGGCGGATCGTATGTGAACCGGAACATCGTGGTTTCAAACGGGTCGAAGACCGAGCGCTTCTCGGCCGACCTGACCGAGCGTAATCCGATGGTCACCGCGGCCGAATTGCAGCGGTACTTCAACGTCTCGGCGAGCCTACTGCCCGGCGGCGTCATCCGGCAAGTCTAAAAACGCCGGGGCCGGACGAACCGTCCGGCCCCGGCCATCTTATTTTGACTACACCCCGAGTTTTCGAGCGATCGCTTCCAGAATCGCCCGGTCTTCTTCGGTGAAGCCGCGGTCGGCTTCCAGCGTACCTTTGATCCGGACCGCAACGACTCCGGGGAAGGGAATGAACAACTCCTCGTCGCCATTCAAGCCGCGCAACGGCGGCGGTACTTCCTGTACATCCGAACCCGGGACATTGGCGACGCCAATACCCTTGGGCGGAATATTCACCGCGCCGGCCTCGTCTTTGGAAAGCACGAGGACGTCGAACACCGGCTTGCCGTCGGTGCCGAGAAGCGGCGCGCCGTTGGCCGCGTACGAAATGACATTGTCGTACACGACGGTTCGGCGAGGCGCATCCTTGGCGGCCGGGTCAAACCAGTATTTCGGTGGCCGGTTCGCATTGAACGGCGCCGGGTCGAGCCCGGTTGCCTTCTTGTACGCTTCACGCGTCTGGTAATAAGGGAACAGGTGCAGGCGTTCAAGCCCGAACCGGATCTCTGCATTGGCAGACATTTGGGTAGGTACCTCCTATTCCCAAACTACCTGCCTAGGCAAGCGAATAAAGAGGTATATTTTTTCAACTTGTTGAAAACAAATAAGAAATAAATTTCAAGCTCTTGTGAACGATACTCCCAGCCGTGCGCAAATCGCTATTCGTCGTCTTCGGTATTTACGAAATTGGATCCGAACGCTTGGATCAAGACCGAATCATCCAATGCGTAGGGACGCTTCTCAAAGTTAATAATATCAATGGCATGCGACAAAACATCGCGCGGGTGACAGCGGCGTTTGGCCTTGCCCGCGGCCCGATAGTGCCTGTCGAGGAACCGCTCCACCAAATCGCGTGGGCACGCCAGTCCTCTGCCCTCGGCAAACTTCATAAAGATCTGAATAAACTCGTCTTATCGTGGACTTTTCAACAGCATGTTATATTGAATACGTCTCAGAAAGGCCTCGTCTCCAAGGGAAGACGGCTTCAAGTTCGACGAGAAAATCAGAAAGCACTCAAACGGCACCGTCATCTTCGCACCGTTGGTGAAGGTGAGGAAGTCGATCCGCCGTTCCATCGGCACGATCCACCGGTTCAGCACCCCGGCCGGCGTCACTTTTTGCCTGCCAAAGTCGTCGATCAGGTAAATCCCATTGTTTGCTTTGAGTTGAAAGGGCGCCTCGTAGAACCTGCTGACCGGGTTGTAACTCAGATCCAACATCTTTAGGTCAAGTTCACCGCCGCTCACAATAAACGGCCGCCGCGTCTTGAACCACCGGCCATCGGCCCCGGACTCGATCGTAAACGCCGACAGCGTATCTTGCTGCTCCTCGATCGGGTGATGGTAGATCGGGTCGAACATCTAGATAATCATGCCCTGACACTCGATGGCATAGGGCACGTAGATCGGTGTCTCGTCGACGTTGAACAGCGCTTCGGCCAGGAAGGTCTTGCCATTTCCCGGCTGCCCGTAGATTAGGAACGACTTCCCCGCATTCACCGCCGGTCCGATCGCGTTCAACAGTTCGTCGGTAACCGTCATGTGCTTGTACGCCTCGCGGAGCGCGGCCATCGTCAACCACCCGTCCCGCTGCTTCTGCAAGCGCACCATCTCGGCATACTGCGCGAGCGGCACTGGCACCTTGCCCGAATAGGCGCACTGGCCAATGTACTCCTTCGCCAAATCGCGCCCGTTCTCGGTCAGCATGAACTTCGACGAAATCGCGCCCATACCGAGCGAACTCTTCACGCCAATCAAATTCGCTCGCTTCATGTTCTCGATCAGCGCCTCGATCAGGCTGAACTTCAATCCCAGATCGCGCGCGAGTTCGCGGCCGACAACTTCGCCCTGATAGTACAGAGCCTTCAGGATGAGCTGCTCAACCATCGAGCTCGCGATCCCGGCTTCTTCCAACGACTCCGGCACCGGCGGCGTTGGATGGCCGTCCGGCTTCTGTTCAAACGCAACGGCATCATCCAAATTGACAAGGTCAGAAAAAGGCATGTTGGGGTCTCGAATCATCTATCGTCCTCTCGTGGCCAAAACTCCATATCGGCGAGCTATCATGTGTGTTCGGGAGAAAATTCGAAATGTCCAGCACTCGCCGCAGCTTCCTCCAAACTTCAGGCGCCACGACCATGCTCGCCGCCGCCGCCCCGGCCCAGACCCCCAAGGGCGCCAACGACAAAATCAACGTCGCCTGCATCGGCCTCGGCATCATGGGCCAGGGCGATGTCGCCACCGCCGTAACCGTTCCCGGCGTCCGCCTGGCCGCTGTCGCCGATGTCTACGAAGGCCGCCTCAACAAGGCCAAGGAGATGTACGGCAAGGACATCTTCACCACCCGCGACTACCGCGAGATCCTCGCCCGCCCCGACATCGACGCCGTCATCGTCGCCGTACCCGACCACTGGCACCAGATCATGGCCTGCGATGCCATGAAAGCCGGCAAAGATGTCTACTGCCAAAAACCCATGGTGCAAAAGGTCGAAGAAGGCGCCGCCGTGATTCGGACGCAGAACGAAACCAAGCGCATTCTCCAGGTCGGCAGCCAGCGCGCCAGTTCGATCCTCTACGCCAAAGCGCGCGAGGTCATCAAGCAGGGAATGATCGGCGACGTCCGTATGGTCGAAGCGTATTGGGACCGCAACTCCGCCCTTGGCGCCTGGCAATATTCGATCCCTCCCGACGCCACGCCGCAAACCGTCGACTGGGACCGCTTCATCGGCCACGCGCCCAAGCGCCCGTTCGAACCGATCCGCATGTTCCGCTGGCGCAATTATCAGGACTACGGCACCGGCGTCGCCGGCGATCTCTACGTCCACCTGTTCACCGGTATTCACTATGTGATGGACTCCAACGGCCCCAACCGCATCATGTCCACCGGCGGACTCTACTACTGGAACGACGGCCGCGACGTGCCCGATCTCATGATGGGCATGTACGACTATCCCGAGACCAAGGCTCACAAAGCCTTCCACCTCGGCCTCCGCCTCAACTTCGCGGCGGGCGGCGGCGACAGCTCCGGCTTCCGTTTCATCGGCGCCGATGGCGTGCTCGATCTCGCCGTCGGCGGCGCGCTTGTGTTGAAGCGTAAGCCCAAGGACAGCGAGCCCGGCCACACCTCTAGCAACTTCTCGAAGGCCACCGCCGCCGAAATCGTCAAGCAGTATCAGACAAAGTACCCCGCGCAAAAAGCTTCGGCCGACGGCATGCGCGCCAATAGCGAACAGCGCTGGGTGCTGCCTCCGGGCTACACCGAACAGTACGCGCACCACGAAAATTTTTTCAACGCCATCCGCTCGCGCAATCCCGTTATCGAAGACGCCGTCTTCGGCCTGCGCGCCGCCGGTCCCGCGTTGCTGTCCAACGTCAGCCACTTCACGCGCAAGACCGTCAACTGGGATCCCGAGATGATGGTGGTAAAAGGGTAGTTTCCGAAGCAGCACGCTCCCTCTCGCGGCTTTTCAGCCGATATCGCTTGCGTCGCGAAACCCGAATGGCGCCAACCCCGTTGTTTGCGCGGTCTCAGTGCGACACCACTAAGCAAAGCGCCACGCAGTAGTGTCTAATATGAATTGCCCGCAATTTTGTAAGGAGGCCCGCGATGGAATGGTGGATATGGCTTAGCGCCGGTCTGTTACTGATGCTCGCCGAACTGCTCACGCCCGGTGGCTTCTACTTTCTCTTCTTCGGCTTTGGCGCTTGCGCCGCCGCTATCGCCGCGCTACTCACCGATAACGCCATCGTTCAGGCCATCGTGTTCGCGTCGGTATCGATCGTAGCGCTTGCGGCCTTCCGCAAGCCGCTGCTTGAAAAATTGCAGAAGTCGAAAGCCGCGTCCGTCGATCAAATTGCGGGCGAAGTTGCTATCGCTTCGTCCGACATCGCGCCCGGCGAAATCGGTTCGGCCGAACTACGCGGTACGACCTGGAAGGCCCGCAACGCGGGCGGCGTGACGCTCAAGAGCGGCGCCCGCTGCGCCGTCGAAAAGGTCGACGGCCTCATGTTAATCGTCCGTTCGGAGTAACAAGGAGAACCCATGCCTGAATTGATCATCGCTGTTGTGCTGATCCTCGTCGTTCTAATTGTCATCGCCAAGACCGCCGTCGTCGTGCCCCAGCAAAGCGCCTATGTCGTCGAGCGCCTCGGCCGCTTCAGCGGAACGCTCGACGCCGGTTTCCACGTGCTGGTGCCGTTCGTCGACGTGATCCGTTACAAACACACGCTCAAGGAATTGGCCATCGATATCCCCGAGCAGGTCTGCATCACGCGCGACAACGTGCAGGTCGCCGTCGACGGCGTGTTGTATCTCAAGGTGCTGAACCCCGAACGCGCTTCCTACGGCATCTCCGACTACCGCTTCGCCATCATCCAACTCGCACAGACAACGCTGCGCAGCGAGGTCGGCAAGATCGAACTCGACCGCACCTTCGAAGAACGCACGACGATCAATATTTCCGTCGTCAGCGAACTCGATAAAGCCACCGAAGCCTGGGGTGTGAAAGTAATGCGCTACGAGATCAAGAACATCACGCCGCCGGCCGACATCCTCGGAGCCATGGAAAAGCAGATGCGCGCCGAGCGCGAAAAACGCGCCACGATTCTGAACTCCGAAGCTATCCGCGAAGCCGCCATCAACAAAGCCGAAGGCGAAAAGCAGATGGTCATCAAGGCGTCGGAAGCCAATCGTCAACAGCAGATCAACGAGGCCGAAGGCGAGGCCAACGCCATCCGCACCATCGCCGAAGCGACCGCGCTCGGCATCGAGCGCGTTGCGACCGCGATCCAAAGCGCCGGCGGCCGCGACGCCGTGCAACTGCGCGTCGCCGAACAATGGATCGCCGAATTCGGCAAGATGGCTAAGGTCAACAACACCATGATCGTCCCCGCCAATCTTGCCGACCTATCCAGCATGATGGCCTCGGCGATGGCCGTGATGAAGCAGACCTCGCAGCCCGCGCCGCCGCCGGTTCGCTAGCGCGAAAGTCCCGCCGCCAAACGCGGGTGCCGGGCCACCAGCCACGCGCGGACATCGCTGCGCAGCCGCCTCGCGAGTCGCCGAATCTCCTCCGCTTCCTCGCTTGAAACCGTGTCGGTCATCACATAGCCCGATGTATTCCGCTTCTTGCGAAACGTATCCAATAGCTGAATATCTTCCGGCGGCCAGCCGATCGTTAGTTCGAGCGACTGGATGACGCGATAGTGGTGCGCGGCTCGCTCCGCTTCAAAGCCTGCTGCCGCAAGCGCCGCACCCGCGAGTCGTAGCGCCGCGTTGTAGGCGATCGTGAATTTCCAATCGATGTGCAGATCGGGCGTTTCACACGCCGCAAGGTCCCTATCTGCGACTTCGAACAGATCGGCGATCTCCCGCGCGCTTGGAGTGTGAGCCCGCAACCAACTGTTCTTTTGCCAGTCTGTCAAACTCAGGCTGGGATCCATGTACGAACAACTTCTCGCCGGCGGCGACCGCTCGAATGAAATGCTGCCCTTCGGCCAGTCTACGACAAAACTCCTCCACACCGAATACGGTTGGGTTGATCTCCCTGGAGAGTTGCGTTTGCGCGGGCGAGAGCGCCCCGACCACCTCGCGCAAAGTTGCGCCGTCGCCAATAATCATCAAGTCGATGTCGCTTTCGGCCGTTTCTCGCCCCGCGGCGATCGATCCGAAAACAAAGGCAAACTGGATCTTCGATCGAACGGGGCCAAGCGCTTCCAGCAAGACCTCCGTAATCCCGAACGTCTTGCGTACGATTGAGCGTAGTTCCTCGTAAATGGGGCAGCGCGGATTTGCCTGCACGTAGATCTGATGACCATCCGCGGTCCGCGTCAAGACTCCCGCATTGACCAATTGCGCGACTTCCCGCTGTACGGACCCGGATCCAATCGCTAGCTGCCGGATCATCTCCCGCTGATAGAACCGGCGTTCGGAATGGGTAAACAGCAGGCGCAGCACTGCCTTGCGCGTGGATCCAAAAAGAGCGTCCGCTGCCGTACCCATAACAGGTACAATTGTACCCAATTCGGGTTCATGCCGCCCCAAACGCCTTCCGCAGCACCGCGTAACTCTTCGCCACCGCCGTCTGCGGCGTCTCCTTGCCCTCCATCTCCAGCGACACCCAGCCCTTAAATCCAGCGCCGCGCAGGATCTTCGCAATTCGCGGATAGTCCAGATCCAGCGTGTACCACTCCCCGCCGCCGTAGTAGGTCTTCGCCTGCACGATCGTCGCATGCGGCGCCAACTGCGCCAGACCCTCGTATGGATCGCCCGGATAGTTCCCCGTGTCGACGTTGACCCCAAGCCACGGCGAATTCACCGCCTTGTAAATCGTCAGCAGATTCTCAACCTTCGTCGTCAAGCCCCAGTGATTTTCAAGCGCCAGCATCACGCCCTCTTGCTCGCAAGTGCGAAGGCACTTCTGAATGCTGTCGATACACCAGTTGAAGGCGTCTTTATCGGTGTAGCCCGGCAGCGCCGGCTCATCGCCCTTCACTTTCATCAAATCGTCGAACGACTTGATGGTCTTCCACCGTCCGGAATTCAAGCGCACGCAAGGGATCGAAAGCCGCGCCGCCAGTTGCAGGCATTTCACTGTGTGATCAATATGCTTCTGCCGCTCGGCCGCGTCGGGGCTGACGAAATCCTGATGGATCGACAGCATTGGGAACGACAACCCGCGCTCGAACGCCATCTTTTTCAATTTCCCGCAATACGCCGTGGTCTCTTCCGGCATCTGCCGGTGCAGAATCTCGACGCCGTCGAAACCCAATGAAGCCGCGTGCTCGATGACCTTCTCGATCGGATACCGTTCGGTTCGAAAGTGCCAGTAGCTGTAGGTCGATACGGCCAGAGGAATGCGGCCCGTGAATGGCTCGGCGGCGGGAGCGGGCACGGCAAGTGCGGCCGGGGAAGCGAGGACAGCACGGCGGGAAATCATGATTTCTCTATTGTCGTCTATCGCGGCGGCCGTCTTACACCGATCAATTGTTCAGAGGATCGTGCGGCGTCCCGCTCCGGTCTGATAACCTGATTAGAATTACCCAACCATGAGTCATGCAGTAAAGGGGGTAACCCCGATCTCCACCAACCGGGAAGTGAACTGGATCACCGTCATCTTCCTTGTCTTCTTCCACGCGGGCGCGCTGGCGGCCCCGTTCTACTTCGAATGGAAGTCCGTCGCGGTGATGGCGCTTCTCTATTGGATCACCATCGGTTGGGGAATCGGCATGGGCTACCATCGCCTGCATACCCACCGGGCCTACATCGTCCCGAAGTGGATCGAATACCTCTTCGCCATCTGCGGCACGATGACCCTCGAAGGCGGACCGATCTTTTGGGTTGCGACGCATCGCATTCACCATCAAAACTCCGACCTTGAGGGCGATCCCCATTCGCCGCGCGACGGCAAGTGGTGGTCCCACATCGGCTGGATCGTCTTCGGCGAAGCTAAGCACAATAAGACCGAACTGCTGGCCAAATTCACGCCCGATCTCGCCAAGGATCCCTTCTACCGCTGGCTGAATACGTGGCACTTCGTTCCGGTGACAATCTCCTCGATCCTCATCTGGTACTTTGGCGGCTTCTCGATGTTCCTCTGGGCCGTCTGCTTCCGCATCACGCTCGGCCTCCACTCCACCTGGCTCGTCAACTCCGCCACCCACCTCTGGGGCGGACGCCGCTTCGACATCCGCGACGACTCCCGCAACTCCTGGTGGGTCGCGCTGCTGACCTTCGGCGAAGGCTGGCACAACAACCACCATGCGCATCCGAACTCGGCGCGCCACGGCTTGGCTTGGTACGAACTCGATATGACGTACCTGCAAATCCGCGCCCTCGAACTCATCGGCGTCGCCAAGAAGGTAAAAGTCGCAACCGTCGACATGGAATCCTCGCTCGCTCGCAAAGTGGCATAACGGCTAGCCGCGCCGTGGCGACAGCGAAGATCCCATTTCTGGAGCTGGGGGGTGTGCCCGCCGCCGAAACCAGATAAAATCCTGAAGTCCCATGCAGACTCGGCTGACATCGCTCGACGCGTTTCGCGGCTTCACGATGATCTGGATGTTTTCGCAGAGCTTCGGACTCCACCTGTTCAAGGACCACCCGCTCTTCGGGCCAATCGCGCGCCAGTTCACGCACCACGACTGGCACGGCGCCTATGCGTGGGACATGATTCAGCCGTTCTT
Organism: Acidobacteriota bacterium; assembly: GCA_016871055.1. GTDB lineage: Bacteria > Acidobacteriota > Terriglobia > Bryobacterales > Bryobacteraceae. The sequence continues at coordinate 8,082 of VFZW01000054.1, read as the reverse complement.
CATGTTCATCGTCGGCGTGGCGATGCCGTTCGCGTTCGCGGCGCGCCAGGAACGCGGCGAGTCGTTCGGCCATCAGCTAAAACACGTGCTGAAACGCGCGGCGCTGCTGATCTTGCTCGGGCTGTTCGCGCGGTCGCTGCGGGCCAACAAGCCGGTTCTCGACCTGATCAACGTGTTGGCGCAGATTGCGTTCACCTACGTGGCCGCGTTCCTGGTGATGCGCTATTCGGCGCGCGTCCAGGGCGCGGTGGCGCTGGCGCTGCTGGCGTTGCACACTGCCCTGTTTATTTTCGGCAAACCGCCGGACGCGGCCGATGCCTGGATTCGCGACAACAACTACGGCCAGGGCTTCGATATGTGGCTGCTCGGCAAGACCTGGGGCGGCGGATACGCCACGATCAACTGCGTCTCCTCGGCCGCCAACACCATCTTCGTAGTGATGGCCGGTCGGCTCTTGCAACGGGACAAAGAGCCGCTGCGCAAACTGCTGATCGCGGGCGCGGCGGCGCTGGCGTTGGGATTGGCGCTCGATCCGTTCGTGCCGTCGATCAAGAAAATCTGGACCGCGTCGTTCGCGCTGATGAGCGCGGGCTGGACGCTGTGGGTATTGGCGGCGTTCTACTGGCTCTGCGAGGTGAAAGGAGCGACTCGCTGGGCGCGGGCCGGCGTTATCGTCGGCGCCAACAGCATCTTCATCTACGTGTTCCACGAAGTGTTGGAGCGGTGGATGAATCAGTCGGCGAAAGTGTTCATGGGTTGGGCGATCGCGGCGTGGGGACCGGTGGGCGAGATGCTCCAGATCTGGCTCGTCGTCGCGTTTCAAATCTACGTTTGCTGGTGGCTGTACCAGCGGCGGATATTCTTCAAGGTCTAGATGATCGCCGCGATCTCGGGAGCAACCGGACTCACCGGTCACCAAGTGCTGAACCTGCTGCTGGACGGCGCGCGCTACGATCCGGTGATCGCGATCGTGCGGCGACCGACCCATCGGAGTCATCCGCGCCTGCGCGAGTCGGCGGGGCTTCCGGACATCGAGCGCGTCGACGTCGCGCTGTGCTGTGTCGGCACGACGATCAAGAAGGCCGGCAGCGAAGAGGCGTTCCGTGCGGTCGATCACGGCTATGTGTTGGAGTTCGCGCAATGGGCGAGACAGCGCGGCGCGCGACAGTTCGTATTTCTCTCGTCGGTTGCCGCGGCGCTTGCTTCCGCGAACTTCTATCTGCGCGTGAAGGCGGAAACAGAACGGGATTTGGAAGCACTCGGCTTCGAGTCGCTCGACATTTTTCAACCGAGCATGCTGCTCGGCGTGCGCGGTGAATCGCGGCCGCTCGAACGCGTGGGCCAGGTCGTCGCCGAAGCGCTGCGATTTGCCCTCGCCGGGCCGCTCGAACGCTATCGCGGAATCGCGGCGGCGGACGTGGCGAAGGCGATGGTGGCCGTAACGGAAAGGTCCGCGCAAGGCGTGCGGCGCTATGAGTGGCGGGCGATGAATGAGTTGTCAGGTGGATAGGAACACACGCGCGACGACGTTGGTCAGCGCGTGTGTGACCATCGCCGCGCGTATACCCTGGACGTCCATGTAGGCTTTCGCGTAGAACCAGCCCGCGACCGTGGCGATCGCGGCGAACTTCCAGTTGGGGAACTGGCCGAACGGCAAATGCGTGAGGCCGAAGACAACACACGTCGCGGCGAGGCCGGCCGTTGCGCCGAGCCATTTCTGCAAACGCGGCAGCATCATCCCGCGGAAGAGAAACTCCTCGCGCAGAGCGACAAAAACAAAATGACCTACAAATGTTCCGACGACGGCGAGTGCGATTTTCGCCGGATCGGGGTTCAGCGTTCGCAGCGGAAGGAAGGCCACAAGCGGTAGGAAGCAGAGAAACCACTTCGCGCCGATCAGCCATTCGCGCTTCGACGGAAAGAACCCAAAGTTTACGCCAACAGGCGCACGGAAAATCAGCACGGTGAGCAGCAACGTGCGCAGCCAGGCCACTTCGCCGATAATTCCGTTCGGCGCTTTCGGCCACGCGGCCGGATAGCAGAGGCTCGATAGCTTGCCGAGCGCCACCGCGCCGTAGACAGCCAGCAGAACGACGTCAGCGGTGTTCGTCTTCGGCGCGGCGATGTACCAAAAGGACAGCGCGGCCGCGACAAGCGTCGCCAGCGCGCCGTGCCACGCTTCGCCGGTTCCAGCGATCAGCCAGGTCAGCGCGGTGATGCCCGTCAGTGTGCCGGCAAGCTTGACTGGCGGCAGCGCGGCCAGTCGCTCGCGGACGGCGGTTGAGCCGGCGCCAAGAAACAGCGCCGCTTCGATAAGTAACGCGACGAGCAGCCGTGCGCCGGCTTCGGCCGGGATATCCTGACGAAGTATGTACGTCGCGCCGGCACACGTAAGCAGGAGTAGAACAATGACCAGCGTTCGTAGTTGGTGCGCGGGCGGCATTGTCCTAGTATCCTTCATCGCCTCCGCCGCCGAGCCCCCGCCGGGCCTCGCGCGCAAAGCGGCGGAGCGCGAAACCGCCAGCGAAGCGTTCCGCGCGAACTTCGCGTTCCAGCAGAAGGTTCTGGTCGAAGAGATGTCGGCGAAAGGCGGAGTGGCGGGACAGTATCGAGAAACGCGCGAGGTGATCTTCTCGCCGGCCGGCGAACGCACCGAACGCGCCGTTGGTAAGCCCTACGAACACTTCGATCGGCTTCGCATGACCCCCGAAGACTTTCGCGACCTCCGCGAGATTCAACCGCTGATGCTAACGCTCGAACGCTTGAAGTTCTACACAACCCGCTATCGCGGCGAGGAGGCGATCAACGGTGTCGCCTGCTGGGTGCTCGACGTGCAGCCCCGGCAGCTACTCGACGGCCAGCGGCTGTTTGAAGGATTGATCTGGGTTGCGCAAGAAGACTTCTCGGTGGTGCAAAGCGAAGGCCGCGCCGTGCCGCAGATCATGTCGACCAAAGAGGAGAACCTCTTCGTCCGCTTCCGGACGATCCGCAAGCGAGTGAAAGAAGGCTACTGGTTCCCCGTGCTCACGGTGGCCGACGACACGCTCCCGTTTCGCACCGGTCCGCTGCGCCTGCGCCTGCGCGTCGAGTACCTGGGCTATCAGAAATTCGGCTCGGAGACGGTGATCAAGTTCGAGGAGAACGACTAACTCTTCTTGATATCCCGGTGCGAGACCTTCACGTTGTACCCGGCCTTAGACAGGCGCTTGCGCGTGTCTTCGGCCATCATCACCGAGCGGTGATGGCCGCCCGTGCAGCCGAAGGAAATCGTCACGTAGCTTTTGCCTTCCTCGATATAGTGCGGCAGCAGGTACGTCAGTAGGTCGGTGATCTTGGCCATGAACTCCCGCGTTTGCGGAAAGTCGCGGATGTAGGCCGCCACCTTAGGATGTTTGCCGGTGAGGTGTTTGTACTCGGGGATGTAGTTGGGGTTGGGCAGGAAACGGACGTCGAAGACGAGGTCAGCATCGGTCGGCACGCCGTGGCGGAAGCCGAAGCTGGTCACCGAAACAAGAATGCCCGATTCATCGCGCGTGGCGCCGAAGCGTTCGCCGATGAACTCCCGCAGTTCATGCACGTTGAAGCGTGAGGTGTTGATGACGATATCGGCGAGCTTCTTAATTGGCTCGATCAACTGCCGCTCTTCCGTGACGCTCGACGACACGCTCTCCTCGCCGCCCTTGAGCGGGTGCGGGCGGCGCGTTTCGCTGAAGCGCCGAACGAGCGTCGCGTCGTCGGCGTCGAGGTAAATCAGCTTGGTCGGCAGGTGGCTCTTCACCTGCTTGAAGATCGTTGGGAATCGGCGCAGTGCTTCCCCTTCGCGGATATCGACCACCAGCGCGGCGCTGCGGATCTGCGGGCTGGAACCGGTGAGTTCGGCGAACTTCGGAATCAACTCGATCGGCAGGTTGTCGACCGAGTAGTAGCCGAGATCTTCGAGGCTCTTGAGAACGGTTCCCTTGCCCGAGCCGCTGAGGCCGGTGATGATGACCAGTTCCGGTGAGCGCGGCGCCTTCATGACGCTAGTCTCTGATCAAATCGAAATCGCCATCGGCGCGGCGCACCACAACGCTGATGCCTTCGGTTTCGGCATCGCGGAAGGCGACGAAGTTGACCTGCTTGCGAATCGATACAAGCACGGCTTCGTCGACGTTCATCGGCTTCTTGCTGATCTTGGCGGCGAAGACGCGCGGGCCGTTGTCGCGCGGCGCGGGCTTGGCGGCTTCTACTGCGGCTTCGACGGAGGGCTTGAAGCTGTCGCGCTTGCCGTCGCGGATCTTCCTTCGCACCTTGGAAATCTGCTTCTCTAGTTTGTCGAGAGCTTCCATCACGGCGGGCAGATACGCGGGGCCTTTCGCCTCGGCGACAAAGCTGGTGTGCAGATAGTTGACCGCGACTTCGGCGCGCTTGCCGCGCTTCTCATCGGTCAAGACGATGTGGGCGTCCTTGCTGCCGCCGTTGTCGACCATCTTGCTCAGTTTGGCGAGGCGCGATTCGAGGCGCCCTTTCTGCTTATCGGTAAATTCCCCGTTACCGCCGGTGTAGTTGATATTCATCTGGGTTGTCTCCTGGAGGCGCGATCAGTTCTTGTTCCGCCGCTGATGCGTGGACGGGATCTTCATGTCCTCGCGATATTTTGCAACGGTGCGCCGTGTGACTTGGAAGCCTTCCTGTTGCAGCCGCGCCGTGATCTGGTCATCGGTGAGCGGCTTCTTGGAATCCTCGTCGTCGATCATCTTCTTTACCTTCTGCTTTAGCACGAGCAGAGGCGTATTGCTACCGGAGTCGCCTTTGACGGCCTCCGAGAAAAAGAACCGCAACTCGAACACACCCTGCGGCGTGTGGGCGGATTTGCCGGCGACGGCGCGGCTGACGGTCGATGCATGCACGCCGATCTCTTCGGCGACATCCTTGATCATCATCGGCCGGAGGTGCTGCATGCCGAGGTCGAGAAACTCCATCTGGCGATCGACGAAACACTGGCAGACGCGCATGATGGTGTTCTTGCGCTGCTCGATGTTCTTGATGAGCATGGCGGCCGAGGCGAAGCGCTCCTTGACGTAGTTGCGCACGTCCTTGTCGGGCTGCTTCTCGCGGTCGAGCATGATGAGGTAGTCGCGATTGAGGCGGAGTTGCGGCAGATCGTCGTCGTTGAGTTCGATGAGGTACTGGTCGCCGTCCTTGAAGATGTAGACATCGGGCTCGACGACGCGGGCGCCGGCGCCGCCGTAGCGAAGGCCGGGCTTGGGGTCGAGGTGCTTGATGGCGTCGACAGCGATTTCGATGTGCTCGATAGGGCGGCCAAGCGCCTTGGCGATTTCGCGATGTTGGCGGAGTTCGAGCGGCTTCATGTAGTCGCTGACGATGCGCCAGGCGACGCCGCCTTCGCCGCCGCGGCTCTCCAGTTGCAGCAGCAGGCACTCGCGGACATCGCGCGCACCGACGCCGGCGGGTTCGAGCGACTGCACCTCTTCGAGTGCCTTCTCGACGTTCTCGACGGTGTGGTCACCGTAGGCGGCGATCTCTTCGAGGGTCGCGGTGACGTAGCCGTTATCGTCGAGATTGCCGATGACGGTTTCGGCGGCGTCGCGGATCTCCTCGGGCATCACGACGAGGCTGAGTTGCTGGCGGAGAAACTCGGCGAGCGTAACGGGCGAACTGACGAAGGTCTCCCAGCTTGGTTTGTCGGAGACTTCGCCGGCTGGGGATTTGTAGCCTGGGTCGAGGTAGTCTTTGAAGAGATCGCCGAAGTCGACTTCGTCGAAGGGGTCGGCGGCCTTTTCGGCGACGGGGGTGTCGACGGCTTCCGAAGAGCCGTCGGAGGCGAGTTCGGCGCGATCAGCTTCGGCCTCATACTGCGAGGGCGAGGCGGTGACTTCGAGGATGGCCTGATCTGACGGCTCGATCTCTCGCTCGCGTTCGAGGATGGACTGCAACTCTTCGGCCGTGATCTCGTCGGCGGCGTCGAGCGATTCCTCGAGCACCGGATTCTCCGAGATCTCCTGGACGATCTTCTCCTTGAGTTCCAGCCGATTTAGTTGTAGAACCGACACCAACTGGACGAGGCCAGGGGTGAGGATCTGCTTCTGGGCGACCCCAACTTGAAGCCGCTGAGAGAGCATACTCATCGCCCTTCAAGTTTAACAGGGCGAAGCGTTACCAACGTCGCGCCCCAACCGCCGGCGACTTCGGGCGCGGTGCGGAACGAATCGACGAAGGCGGTGCGTTCGAGGACTTTGCGCACGGCCTCGCGCTGCACGCCGATGCCCTTGCCATGGATGATGCGCAATTCGGTGAGGCCCATTTCCCAGGCTGCTTCGAGGTAGGCTTCGACGACGCCGGTGACATCGCGCGGCGGCACGGTGTGCAGGTCGAACACGCTGGTGATCGGCAACTCGACGATATCGTCTTCGGACACTCCTCCAGTTTGATACAACGGTACAAAGCCCATGTCGCACAACACTCCCACCCGCCGCCATTTCTTCATCGGACCGCTTCTTGCGGGAGCCGTCCCCGCCGCCGGATACGGTTCGGCCGCATCGTTGAAGATGCTTGGCTACAAGTCGCCGAACGAGAAGTTGAACATCGCCGCGATCGGCGCGGGCGGCAAGGGCGCAAGCGATATCGCGGGGTGCGCGACCGAGAACATTGTCGCGCTGGCCGATGTCGACTGGGCGCGCGCCGAGCGCACCTTCAAGCTCCACGAGAAGGCGCCGAAGTACAAAGACTTCCGGCAAATGCTCGATAAGGAAGGCCGGAACATCGACGCGGTGATCATCGCGACGCCGGATCACATGCACGGCATCGCGACAATGGCGGCGATGGAGCGTGGCAAGGGCGTCTACACGCAGAAGCCGCTGACGCGGACGGTGTGGGAAGCGCGGGCGTTGACGCAGGCGGCGGCGAAGTTCAAGGTCCCGTCGCAGATGGGCAATCAAGGCTACTCGAATGAAGGCACACGGCAGTGCGCGGAGATGATTTGGGCGGGCGAGATCGGCGCGGTCACCGAGGTGCATGCGTGGACGAACCGGCCGGTGTGGCCGCAGGGCATCGCGGAGTTGCCGAAGGAAGACGCCGTGCCGTCGACTTTGGATTGGGACTTGTGGCTGGGCGGATCGGCGCAGCGGCCGTATGCCTCGGCGTATCTGCCGTTCAACTGGCGCGGTTGGTTGGATTTCGGCAGCGGGTCGCTGGGCGATATGGCGTGCCACATTCTGGGTGCGCCGAACATGGCGTTGCAACTGGGCGCGCCGGTGGCGGTGGAGTGCGTCAAGAAGGCCGGCAACAACAAGCACACGCATCCGAAGAGTTCGGTGATTCGTTTCGACTTCCCCGCGCGGGGCTCGATGCGGGCGGTGAAGGTGTTCTGGTACGACGGCGCGGTGGAGCCGCCGTTCCGTCCGAACGGATTGGGCGCGGAGGAGGTTCTGGGCGATCTGCCGCGGCGGCCCGCGGTTGATCCCGCAAAGCCGGCGGCGAATGCGAGCGACCGGCTGAATCAGAACGTGAACCGGGCGATACAGCGGGGATCGAACGGCAGCTTGTTTATCGGCGAGAAGGGGCTTATTACGACCGGCACGTATGGCGAGAACACGCGGTTGCTGCCGGCCGAGAAGATGAAGGACTACAAGATGCCGCCGCAGTTCCTGACGCGATCGCCGGGGCACTACCGCGACTGGATTCGCGCGTGTAAGGGCGGGGGGCGGGCGTGTTCGGACTTTTCGATCGCCGGGCCGTTCACGGAGTGGATTGCGCTGGGCGTACTGGCGACGCGGTTTGAAGGCAAGCTGGAATGGGACAGCGCGAAGATGCGCGTGACCAACAACAATGCGGCGAACGAGTACCTGAAGCCGAAGTTCCGCAAGGGCTGGCAGATGGCGTAGGGTCCGCCCGATGGCTGACGCGCCTCGCGTTGGCGCGTCAGCGGTTATTCAATTGTCACAGAGCTGGTGGCTGCTTGAGCGATCCTTGCGAAAGGCGTAGCTAGTGTCCGGTCTCATATAACTATGTACATATAGGCAGAGTTGCCTCATACGGGGTCATGTTCACCCCAGCAGCTCCCTTGGCGGTAGAAGCGAGCCA
>VFZW01000053.1 GCA_016871055.1 Acidobacteriota bacterium | reverse complement strand
ATCGCCCGAGCGCATGCCCGCTAAGTGATTCACAATGAACCGCTTACCTCGCGCTCCCGCACGAGGTAAGCGCTCTTCGCAGTAAACTCCCGCTAGACGCCGCGAGCCATTTTCACCAGCCGATACCCTACCCGACAGGCGAGGTGTGCCCGGATTCCATATCAAAACCGAAGCCGCACGCCAAGCTGTATGTTCCGCGAAAAATTCAACTGCTGAACCGGCAGGACGCCGAAGTTGGCGTCCGTCGGATTCCCAGCTGGAGGATCGCCCCGCAACGGCGTATTCGTTGCGTTAAACGCCTCGGCCCGGAACTCCGCCTGCCACCGTTCGTTGATATTCATCTTCTTCGATAGCATCAGATCCAGCTGCGGCGCCGTGTGTCCGCGGATCGAATGGAATCGCGCCGGCAGCACGGTGTATTCAAACGGCCGCAACTGCCGCCAGCACTGCGATGTCCTCGACCGGTCGTTAAAGAACCAGCTCGTCTCCGTCCGCGTCCCGGCTAACGGATCGCCGCACAGCGCCTCCCATCCACGCCACGATCCCAGCGGTACTCCGGACTGATACACGAGATTCGCGTTAAACGTCCAGCCGCCCACGATGTTATCGGCGACACGCGGCAGCGCGTTCAGATAACCCCGGCCCTCGCCGACTGGAATATCCCAGATCACCGCGGTTGTTAGATTGTGAGAGCGATCGATGTCGGTAATCTGCGAAAACGGCTTCCTCCACTCGAAGCTGAACGCGTCGTACCAGGCCCGCTCCATCTGCTTCGACCACGTATATGCCGTAACCCACGTCAGCGCCCCGGCTTTCCGGTCGCCGAACGCGCGCTTCTCAAACCGCATTTGCAATCCGTTGTACCAGACCTTTCCTGCAGGCATGATATTGCTCGTCACACCGGCGAACTGCGGAATCCGCCGCAGCAAATCGCGCCGCGACAGATTCGCCGCCGTCCCAAACGTCGACGCCGCCGGCAGCAGCCCGAAGAACGGGTTCGGCAACACCTGTTGATAGAAGGCCGCGTTCGTCTGCGCGCCATCCCAACCCGCTTGCCCCATCTCGCCGATCTGAATGCCCACCGGTTCCTTCACCGTCGTGCTGCCGACGTAGGAAAGCTCCAGCACCATCTTCCAAGGCAACTCGCGTTCCACCGTGAACGACCACTGATTCGTCCTCGGAATTCGACGGTTCGGCGGATCGAAACTCACGCCGTTACCCACGTTAGTTGCGATGCCCAACTGGCTGCCGAACGGCCGCACCACGCCATCCGGGAACGGCTCGGCCAGCGAATACCGGCCCGTTAAACCGGCCGATCGCGGCGTCTGTCCGCCGTCCACCGAGTTCACGTAATCGGTGTTGATCGAATACCCCGTCGTTAACCTGTCCTGCGTCGCCGTGCGGTAGAAGATACCGATGCCGCCGCGCAGCACGGTCTTCTGCGTCAGCGCGTACGCAAACCCGATGCGCGGCTGAATATTGGTGAAATCGAAGTTATAGATCCGCCGGGACCGCCCATTGACACCGGCGAACGTGATGCCGCCGGCAATCGCCGATGGCGCCGCCGGATAATTAGCCGTCGCCGCCGCATTCCGATTCCAGTTCGCGATCGCCTGGCCCGAGAACGCTTGCGGCGTCGTGTAATCGAAGTCGCCGTTTACGCGGTTGTGAATCTCGGTGAACGGATACTGCACGTCCCAACGCAGGCCCAAATTCAGCGTCAGCTTCGTGTTCACCTTCCAGTCGTCCTGGAAAAACACCGCCACGTAGGGCTCGCGCCGGAAGAACGTGTCGTTGTAGTTGATCACGCCGCTGTTCAGATTGCCCAGCAACAGATCCGCCACGCCGTTGCCATCGAGCGTATCGACGCGCACGCCGCGGAACTGCCGGCTCCAAACATTGTCGAATCCCAACTGCCCGCCCGCGCGTCCGGCGTTGCGGCCGTGCCGCATCAACATCGCCCACTCGGCGCCGAATTTCATCGAGTGCCGCCCGCGCAGTTCGCTGATATTGCCCTGCATGTTCAACTGCTGCCGCGAACTCTCGTTCAGGAAGTTGTTCCCGAAAATGTCGTTGTACCCGCTCACCGTCACGCGCGGCGTCAGCCGCGTCGGAAACGTATCGACGGCCGGCAGCCGCTGAATGCCGGTCTTGTCGTAGGGGAAGTTGTAATCGGAGACGTCGGGAAAATTTTGCTTGAAGCGGTTGTAGCTCGCCTGCCAGTGGAACAGCCGCGTCGGCGTGAGCGTCTTGTCGTAGCTCAAAACGTAATTCATATCGCGCCGCACCGTTCCCGGCATGTTGCCGGTTTGCGCGGGCGCGTCGAAACCGTTGCCATTGCGGAACTCCGAACCGTCCTGAAACGTGAAGAGGAAATAGAGACGGTCGTTCGAAGTCAGAATCTTGTCGTAGCGCGCCATCGGCTGTTCATAACGATACTTGCCGAGATTGTCCGCGCGCACATAGTTTTGCGCCAGCGCCTGCGGAGTGAAATTCGGCGCGGGATAGTAGCCGAGAATCGCGCGGCCGATCGGGCTCTGGCGGTTCATCGGAATCACGTTTCCCGGGAACGGCTGGCGGATGAAAAGCGCGCCCGCGCGGCACTGGGCCGACACCGCCGGATTTGTACACGCCGTCGACGTCAACGGATCGAACACGCGAATCGGCCCGCTCAAACCCTGCGGCCGCAATTGGCTGAAATCGCCGTTGCGGATCTCGGTCGGCGGCACCGACGTCACCGACGGAAATGGCGTCCGCTCCTGCCAGCCCTCGAACGAAAAGAACACGAAGTCCTTGTCCTTGCGAATCGGTCCGCCGATAATTCCGCCGTACTGATGCTGATTGCGGAAGCCGCGCTTCGCGCCCGACGCATTGTTTTGCCGCGTATTCGCGTCGAGAATCCGGTTCCGCCAAAAGTCGAACATCGATCCGTGCCAGTCGTTCGTGCCCGCGCGCAGCGTTGTCGACACCGTGCCGCCGCCCGTGCGGCCATACTGCGAATCGTAGGTGTTCACCATCACCTTCATCTCTTGTACGGCTTCCACGTTCGGCGAAAGGTTGAACGTGCCGTTTGTCGAAATCGGCGCGCCGTTCAGCAGGAACTGATTCGTTCCCGTGCGCCCGCCGTTCATCGTAAAGCTGCCGTTGACGTCCCAGCCGCGCGTCCCCGAAAAACCCGACGACCCAAACGTCCGCTGCGTGAACATCACGCCCGGCGAAAGCCGCATCAGCATGTACGCCTGCCGTCCGTTGAGCGGGATCTCCTGCATCTTGATCGGGTCGAACACCAACCCGCGCGATGCCGTCGCCGTCTGAATCAACTCCTGCTCGCCGATAACCGTGATCTCCTGCTGCGTCTGGCCCACTTCCAGCGTCACCGGCAGATTCAACTTCTGCGCCGTTTGCAGCACAATCTGCGATCGCACATGCGTACGGAACCCGTTCGCCGTCACGTTGACCGTGTAGCTGCCGGGATCGAGGCCATGATCGTGTATATGCCCTCGTTGTTCGTCACCGTTTCCTTGGCGACATTCGTCCCTTCCCGCGTCGCTTTGATAGTCGCCTGCGGAATCGCCGCACCCGACGAATCGACCACTTGCCCGAGCAGCGTCGCGCGATACTCCTGCGCCATCGCCAACGCTCCTATAAGACAGAAAACCAGGAACTTGTTCATGTACGACACCTCTTTCTCGTATTGGCCAGAATACCCAATTCGCACTCAGGTGTCACCCCCGTTGTCCCGCGCGTGGTGCTACAATCCATGCAATTGACTCGCATCGTGGTTTTTCTCTCCGCCTGCTCGCTATTTGCTCAGCAAGACATGGGTGTCGTCACCGGCGTTATCACCGACAAATCCGGCGCCGCCGTGCCCGGCGCGAAAGTTGTCATCGTCAACAGCGCAACCAACGAAACGCGCGAAACCACGACCGCCGAAACCGGCGCCTTCACCATCGGCCCGCTCCGCATCGGCAGCTACAACATCGCTGTCGAGCGCCAGGGCTTCAAGAAGGCGACCTGGTCCGGCATCAACGTCTCCGCGCAGGACCGCGTCCGCGCCGACTTCCAACTCGAAATCGGCGCGCTATCCGAATCGGTCTCCGTCACCGCCGAAGCGCCCGTGCTCAACGCCGAAACGGCAACGCTCGCGCACGTCGTCGATGAAAAGCAAATCCGCGAGCTCCCGCTCAACGGCCGGAACTTCCAACAGCTCGCCTGGATGGCCGCCGGCGTTATGCCCGCCACCCGCTCGCGCGATCGCGACTCCGGCTTCAACGCCCACGGCCAGCCCGCCATCCAAAACAACTTCATCATCGACGGCATCGACAACAACAACAACGTCATGGGCATGCAGGACCGCAAATCTCAGGTTGTCGTGCCGTCGCTCGACGCCGTCGCCGAGTTCAAGGTGCAAACGTCGAACTACTCCGCCGAGTTCGGCCGCAACAGCGGCGCCGTCATGATCGTCAACCTCAAGTCCGGCGCCAACGCGCTGCACGGCACACTGTTCGAGTACATCCGCAACGACAAGACCGACGCTCGCGACATGTTCAGCTACGTTGACCGCACCGGCGACGGCCGCGCCGATCCCGAGGTCCTCAAACAAAATCAGTACGGCGGAACCATCGGAGGACCGATCGTCCGCAACAAGACCTTTTTCTTCGGCAGTTGGGAAGCGCGCAAACAACGCCGTGCGCAATCGGATTTCGTCATCGTTCCGACCGCCGCCGAACGCAACGGAACTTTTCCCACGAGCCTCGCGACAATCCTCGATCCCGCTTCCAACAATCAACCCTTTCCATCGAACACCATTCCTCGCGCGCGCTTCGACTCCACCGCGCTCAAACTCATCGAACTCTGGCCGCAGCCCAATTTCACCGGCTCCGGCACGCGCCAGAACTTCATCCGCAATCCACCTTGGAACAACGACCGCGATCAAATCGACGTCCGCATCGACCACGATCTTTCGCAGAAAGACAAAGTCTTCGGCCGCTTTTCCAAGAATCGAACCGACAACTTCCGCGGCCCGACCTTCGATCCACCCGCCCGCGGCGCAACCGGCAACGAACGCGCCTTCGACGACGACGACGCCCACTCCGCCGTCTTCTCCTGGACCCGCATTCAACGCTCGAATCTCGTCAACGAGTTTCGCTACGGCTTCGTGCGGCAGAAAGTCGACAAGCGCGAAGTCTCCACCGAACCGATGGCCGTCGTCAACGAACGGTTCGGTATCAAAGGCGTCCCGGCGCACGATCGTTTATTCGGACTCGCGCGGCTAGGCTTCGGCGGCGCGATCGGCTACGAAGGTTTCGGCGAACCGGGCTCGATGCCGAATTTCAAAATCCACCAGGTCCACCAGTGGCTGAACAACCTGAGCTGGTATCGCGGCAACCACAACTTCAAGTTCGGCGTCGATCTCCGCTGGAATCGCAGCGACATCTTCGGCGGCGACGCTGCTCATGGCAATTTCCAATTCGACGGCCAGTTCACGCGCGTCTCGCTCGCCGACTTCCAACTCGGTCTTCCCGCCAGCTTTAGTGTTTCGACGCTCCTTGCGGGCCAGATGCGTTTCCGCAACTACATGTTCTTCGCGCAGGACGATTGGAAAGTGACGCAAAAACTCACCGTCAACATCGGCGTGCGATACGAGCTGACCTCGCCCTGGTGGGAAAAGCACAACAACCAGTCGAAGATCCAAATCGATCCCGGCGCGGATTTCAACACCAGCATTCGCGCCGGTCATTGCGGCGGCTCCTGGACCTGCCGCGGTCTCGTCGAAACCGATACCAACAACTGGGCGCCACGCCTTGGCTTCGCCTATCAATGGAATCCGAAAACCGTCATCCGCGCGGGCTCCGGCGTATTTTATGCGGGCCAGGGGTCGCTCGGCGGCAACGGCCGTATGATTTCGAACTTCCCTTTTAGCCGTCAAGTCACCCTGCAATCCACGCCGACACGCGCCGCGTTGCGCCTGCAGGACGGAGTGCCCGCGAATTCACTCGGCGATGGCCGTGTCGCGCCCAATGGCCTCAACTGGAGCGTCTGGGCGAATCGCTTTCCGCTTCCCACCGTGTATCAATGGAATCTCGCCGTGCAGCGCGAGCTGCGGCAAGGTTGGTCCTTGACGACGGCCTACGTTGGCAGTTCGTCCAACTACATCATGGGCAACTACAACTGGAACGGCTCCAGCCCCGGCCCGCCCGCCACAGAGCAACAACGCCGCCGCATCCCGCAATGGAATTCGGTCGACCTTACCAGTCCTTATGGCCAAGGCAACTATCACGGGCTCGACGCCGAGTTGAACAAGCGCTTCGCGAAGGGGTATTCGTTCACCGCGGCCTACACGTGGTCGCACTCGATCGACAACATCCCCGAGCAGTTCGGCTCCGGCGGCGGCGGACTGATGGACTTCCGCAACATCCGCTTGAATCGCGCCAATTCGAACTTCGATGTGCGCCACAGATTCGTTTCCAGCGGCGTTTGGGACGTGCCGCTGAAGATGCGCAACAGAATCGCCAACAGCGTCATCGGCGGCTGGCAGTTGAGCGGACTGTTGTCGCTGCAAACCGGCAGCTACTTCACGATTACCATGCCGAACGCCCGCCAGCGGCTCGGAGCGACCGGCATTGGCAACTGGTGGCCCGACCGCTTGCGAGACCCGCGCATCGCAAACCCGACAACCAATCGCTGGTTCGACACAACCGCGTTCGCTTCCCCGCGCAACGCCGATGGAACGTGGCGTCTCGGCAATGCCGGCCGCGCCATCCTCGCCAGCGACAACCCCTTCAACGTCGACGCGGGCATGCTCAAGAATTTCGCGCTCACCGAGCGATTCAATCTGCAGTTCCGCTGGGAAGTCTTCAACGTATCCAACACGCCCACTCTCGGCGCGCCGGAGGTCAACTTTGAAAACCCCGACTTCGGCAAAGTCCGCAGCACCTACTCAACACCGCGCCAGATGCAGTTCGCTCTTCGGCTGTCGTTCTAAGCCGCTTATGCGTGCGGCTCGAACTTCCACGTCGGCGGCTTGATCTCCTGCGCGCGCAGATAGCTGATGATCTGTCCGCGATGATGCGCGGTGTGCATGTAGGCGCGCAAGAAAATATCGACGGTCGAATGCTTCGGCAGCCGCGGGCCGAACGCGACATCGGTGCGCAGAATCTGCGTCTGATCGATCTTCGCCAGCACCGCGTCCGAGTAGTCGAAATGCGCGACGACAAACGCGCGCACGGCCGCTTTATCGTCCGCGGCGGGCGGCTTCAGCGCGGGCGGGTCGACCAGTCCGAACCCGCGAAAGTACGCCGAATTCGCCGACGCGATGTGCAGAATCTGTTCGCCGAACGTGCGTTGCGCGGCGTTGACCTTCGAAGTGAACTTATCGGCGGACATCGCATCGAGCACCGCGAGCGTGTATTCGCGCGTGTCCTGCCAGTGGAGCACGAAGCTCTTTAGAAACGCCTGCGCGAACGGGTTGGACCACTGCGCTTCGGCGGGCACGGCGAGCGCGGCAAGCGCGGGGACCAGCGTTCTTCTCTTCATGCAGAAGAGTGTCGCGCAAGTGGGCGCGGGAGTCCAGCGTTCGAGCGCAACGAAATCGCCGCGCGCGCTACGGTTTCGCCGGATACAGCGGCGAGTATTGGATCATCGCCTCGCGCCGCGCCAGATTTCCGCCGGCCACCCACCGTTCGCCGCGTTGCGCGAGGTGCGTGATCATGCGCTGCCGCCACGAGCGCAGCGTCGCGGACGCGGCGGCGTCGCCGGCGAGATTTGTCAACTCGGCGCGGTCGCGCGTGAGATCGAATAGCTGCTCTTCGCCTTCGAACGCTTTGTAGATGTACTTCCACTTGCCGTCGGTGAGCGCCGTCCACTGATTCGATTTTTCGTAACAGAGGCCGTGTTCCAAATCGATGAACTCGCGCCAGCCCTCTGTTCTGCCGCGCGCGAGTTCGAGCATGGAGCGTCCGTCGATCGGGCGCGCCGGCGACGTCCCCGCCGCGTCGAGGAATGTCGCGAAGATGTCGCGCAGCTCAACCGGCTGATCGAGCACCTGGCCGTGCTTGGAAGACACCAATCCGTTCGGCCAGCGCATCAGCATTGGCACGTGCGCCGAACCCTCGTAGGCGTACGACTTGCGCCAATGGTGATGATCGCCCATCATGTCGCCGTGATCGGAGGTGTAGACGATGAGCGTGTTCTCCAACATCCCGCGCTTTTCGAGTGACCCAATCATCTGGCCGATCTGTTCGTCGATGAAGGAGATCGACCCGTAGTAAGCGGCGCGAGAATTACGGATCTCCGCTTCCGGCATCCGGCCGTACCAGATCGCGTTGCCGGGGCCTTCGCGTTTTTCGAATCGCGAAGCCCAGCCGCCAACCGAGGCCGCCGGCAACTTGCGCTGCAGGTAGCGATCGAACAGGCGCTGCGGCGGATCGTATGGGCTGTGCGGCCGCGCGAAGGAAACCTTCAAAAAGAATGGTTCGGGCTTTTTGTAGTTCTCGATGAACGACACAGCGGCGCGGCCGGTCCACGCGGTCGGGTGCATGCGTTCGGGAAGAACGTAGGCCGCGCCGTTGTAATCGTTGAACCCAACGCCGGTAGCGTCGGGATCGAGATTGGGCGCTTCGGAGTAGAACCAGGAGCGATAATCGCTACGAAAGTCGATCGATTCCGAGCGGCTGCTTTCATCGAGCAACGCGCCGTGAAATCCGTGCAGATTGCGCTGCGGCGAGTAATGCAGCTTGCCGATCGCGTAGGTGTAATAACCCGCGTCGCGAAGGGCGCGAGGCATTTCGTACGGGTATTTGTTGGCGACTCTGCCGTAGGCCAACATGCCGTGATTCCATGGCGACAGGCCTGTCAGCAGGCAGGCGCGAGCGGGCGTGCAGGTGGGCGTCGATGAATACGCATTGCGAAAGCGAACGCCTTCGCGGGCGATGCGATCCAGGTTCGGCGTGTCGATGGCGGAGTTGCCGCCGGCGCGAAGGCAGTCGCCGCGATGCTGGTCGGCCATCAGAAAGAGGATGTTCGGCTTCGACGCCGCGGCGCGTGTTTGGAGCAGCGCGGGCGCGGCGAGAAATTGGCGGCGGTCCATTATTCGATGTCCTCCACTATTGCTTCGATGGTTTTGGGCGCGTTGCCTTCCAAACGATTATTGACGAAGATGTACGACGGCCGCTGCGCGCCGAGCGATTTCTGTATCAGCGCGCGCAGCGCTTCGCGTGTTTCCGGAATCGGGTCCTGAATGTCGCGGTACGGCTCGAACGACTTCACCGCTTCTTCATACGGCCGGCCGCGGCGCAGCAGTGCGCGCGTGACGGTGAAGTCCGCGGTGTAGGCGGCGTCGATCGCGGTCTGCGTGGGAAGGTCGGGCATCCGTGTCCACGCGTTGAACACGTGCGCGACGCCGTGCGCGCGGAGCACGTTGAAGTACTCGGGGCACAAGTATTCGGCGGTGCGGATCTCGACCGAGTAGCGCGGGCCCTTGGGCAGCGCGGCGAGAAACGGATCGAGCGCGTTCAAGAATTCGTTGACGCTCGGGAACGCCGCTTTCGAAAATGTTCCGAACTCGAAGATGAAGACAGCCGCGCGGCGGCCATAGGGCGTGAGCGGTTCGTAGAAGAGCCGCGTGAAAATTTCGGCGTTGAGAAAATTCTCGTTCTCCAGCCCGGCGCGGCGGCCGTAGCGCGCGTGCGTGGGCCACTTCTTTACCGTGATCTCTTCTGGAACTTTGAAGGCGAATTCGAGCGCCGATGGCGCGGAAGAGAACAGCCTTCGCCAATAATCGTCGGACGGAAATTGGTAGAACGAAAAATCGCCGCAGACAATCGGAAACGTTTCGGCGTACTCTTCCAGGCACGTTTCCTCGAACTTCTTCTGCGAGAATTTTCCTCGTGTGAGGTAGCACTCTTCGGAGTAGATCTGGCCGATCCAGCCTTCGTATTTCCACGAACTGGTTCCGATCATGATGCCGCGTCCGGCGAGGCGGCGCAGTTTTTCACCGAGCGGATGGGGCTCACTGAACAGCGATAGATTCGACATGTTACCAGGCGCGGGCGGTGCGGTACCCGTAGGGATCGGCGCCCGCTTCGATCGTTCCCATCGGCGTAAAGCGAATCATCGTCGGCGCCGAGCCGCTGGACCAGCGCGAGCGCGTCGATGTCTGATGACCTTTCTGCGCGAGTTCGCCGATGACGCTTGGCGGCGTGCGTTCGTCGAGGATCAGATCGCCGGCGTTCATGGCGTGATTGTCGAAGCTCGAAACCATGTGGCGCGTTTGGAAGCGGCCGAGTTCGAGCGCCATCTGCGCGTTCATTCCAAAGTCGACAACGTTCAGGATAAGTTGCAGAAGCGCTTGGTCCTGATTGTCGCCGCCCGGTGTCGAAAGCGCCAGGAACGGCTTGCCGCGCAGCGTGACCATCGTCGGGCTGAGCGTAACGCGCGGGCGCTTGCCGCCGGCGAGTTCGTTGGGATGTCCGTCGACCAGGAGGAAGCTCTGCGCGCGCTGCGTAAGCGGAATTCCGGTGTCGCCGGCGATAACCGAAGGCAGCCACGCGCCCGAGGGCGTCGCGCTGAAGACAAGGCCGCTGGCATCGGCGGCGTTGATGCAAGTGGTGTCGCGCGCCATCAGTTCGTCGTCGATCTTGATACGAACGATTTGGCTCTGCGACGGATGCAGGCCGCGCTTGCCGTCGATCAAGCCGGGTTCGAAGGCCATCGAAGCGCGTTCGCGGATTTCGGCGCGGCGCTCTTCGGCGTAACTTTTCGACAGGAGGCGCTCGGTGGCAACCTTGACGAAACGCGGATCGCCGTAATAGGTGTCGCGATCGGCGTAGGCGAGCTTCATCGCTTCGGTGACGGTATGGATGTACCGTGTGGAGTTGTGCTGCATCGAGGCGAGATCATAGCCCTCGAGCATATTGAGCGTTTCGATGAGCGTTGGGCCTTGACTCCAAAAGCCCGGCTTGTGAATGGTGTAGCCGCGATAGGTGGTCGACGCCGCCTCTTCCGGCTGCACGCGAAACGCGGCCATGTCTTCGTAGCGCAGCAGCCCGTCGTTGGCTTTCGAGAAGGCGTCGATCTTACGCGCGACATCGCCGCGATAGAAGTAGTCGCGCACGGCGTCGATGCCGGCTTGCCGCCCGGCGCCGCCTTTCAGCGCGCGGGACTCTTCGGCCACCATCGCGCGAAGCGTGCGGGCGAGATCGGGTTGGCGGAAGATCATGCCGGGCGCGACGGGGCTGCCGTCGCCCAAATAGAATTTTTGCGACGAGGGCCACAGTTCGAAGAACTTGCGCGAGCGCATGATGGAGCCCGCGCGTACTTCGTCAAACGGCGCGCCGTCGGCCAGTTCGATGGCCGGCGCAATCACGTCGGCGAACGAACGCGTGCCGTATTCGCGCAGCGCGACGAGGCCGGCGTCGACCATTCCAGGCACGAGCGCCGGCATGATTCCGGCGGCCGGCACCATGCCTTTCAGACCGTTCGGCTCCAGATTCTGCACTTCGCCCGGCAGCATCTTGCGGGTGCGAAACAGTTCGGCCGTCGCGGATTTCGGCATCGTACCGACGCCGGCGAGCGCAACGACTTTGCCCTCTTTTGTTCGAATGAGAATCGGCGCTTCGCCGCCGAATCCGAAGTGGGAGTATTCGACGACGCTGGCGGCGTACATGGCCGCGACGCCCGAATCCACCGCGTTTCCGCCTTGATAGAGGAGCCGCATGCCGGCGTCGGCGGCCGCGTCGGTGCCCGCGGTGACGGCGCCGCGCGTGCCGCGCGAGGCGTAGCGGGCGGGCTGTTCCATCCTGCGCCGCTGGCTTTGCGCGGAGGCTGTCCACCAGACGCCCGCTGTCGATGCAAGCGCCAAAGCGCCCGTGAAAACCGCGACTCTTCGATTCATTTAGGAAGCCTGCCCCATTATAATGATCTGCACGGTACACATGGCTCGCGGTTGGGTTTACTTTCTTTTCATCGCATGCGCGGCACGAGCGGAGACGCTCGCGGAACGCTGGTGGGAGCACGTCAAGTTTCTGGCCGACGACCGGCTCGAAGGCCGCAACACCGGCTTGGCGGGGCATCGCGAGGCGGCCGATTATGTTGCGCGAAAGTTTGAGGAAGCGGGCTTGCAGCCGGGCGCCGCGAAGGCGTGGATGCAGCTGGTACCGTTCGTCACGCGGCAGATCGATGAGACGAACTCGTCGCTGTCGTTGAACGGCGCCGCGATCACGTTTGGCAAGGAAGCGTACTTTGAGATGCGCTCGGATCCCAAACCCGAGACGCGCGGCGAGCTTGTTTTCGCGGGTCATGGACTGCGCGCGCCGGAGATGAATTACGACGATCTGAAAGGCTTGGATCTCAAGGGCAAGATCGCCGTCGTGCTCGGCGGAGCGCCGCCGAAGTGGCCCGGTCCAATCGCTGCGCATCTGCAAAGCGCCGATATACGCTGGGCCGGATTGCAGGCCGCGGGCGCGATCGGCATCGTCAATATTCCGCTTACGCAGACCACGCCTTGGACGCGGTCGGCGGCGGCGCGCGTACAAACGCAGATGACCGCCGAGATTGGACAAAACGTTGGTCCAAGTGTTTCGATTGCGTGGAATCCGGAGCACGCGGCGCTGCTACTTGACGGCTCCGGGCATACATTGGACGAGTTGCGAAAACTGGCGCGCGCGGGCGAGGCGTTGCCGAAGTTCGGACTACGGAAGACACTGCATGCGAAGGTCGTGGTGAAGCGCGGCAAGTTGGAATCGCCAAACGTCGTCGGCCTGTTGCCGGGCAAGCGCAAAGAGTTCGTCGTCGTCAGCGGGCATCTCGATCACATCGGGAAAACGCAGTCGTTCGCGGGCGATGGCATTTTCAATGGCGCGATGGACAACGCGTCCGGCGTTGGAGCACTGATCGAAGTGGCGCGGGTGCTGCGGGGCGAGAAGTTGAATCGAAGTGTTCTGTTTGTCGCACTGACCGGCGAAGAAAAAGGCCTGCAGGGATCGCGATACTTCGCCGCGAAGCCAGTAGTCCCAGCGAAATCGATCGCCGCCGACTGCAACATGGATATGTTCATGCCGCTGCACGAATTCAAGGCGCTGACGATTCTCGGCGCGGAGGAATCGACGCTGGGCGACATCGCGAAACAGACGGCCGAGCGGCGCGGTTTGCGCGTGCTTCCCGATCCGGCGCCCGAGCAGCGCCGCTTCACGCGCAGCGATCAATACAGTTTCATCCGCCAAGGCATTCCGGCGATCGCCTTCAAGTTCGGCTATGAGAAGGGCACGCCGGAGGAGAAGATTCACGCCGACTGGCTGCGCACTCGTTACCACGCGGTGAGCGACGATCTTTCCCAGCCCGTGAACATCGAGGGCGCCGGAAAGTTCGTCGAATACTTGGCCGCGTTGGCGAAAGACGTCGCGAATGCGCGCCGGCGTCCCGTTTGGAAACCGGAGAGTTTCTTCCGCTGGTTCGCGTATAATCGTCGAGCGACACAACCATGAACCTAGCACTGACTCCCATTCGATTCCTCTATCGCGCGATGGACGTTTTCTCGAACAAGACGGGCGTGATCTGCGGCGCGAAGACGTTTACCTATGGCCAGTTCGGCGAACGCTGCGAGCGGCTGGCTTCGGGGTTGAAACGGCTCGGCGTGCTGCCGGGCGATCGCGTTGCGTACTTGAGTTTCAATACGCACCAGCTTCTCGAGGGCTATTACGGCGTTGTGATGGCGGGCGCGATCGTCATGCCGATCAACGTGCGTTTGTCGCTGCAGGAGTTGGCGACGGTGCTGAATCATTCGGGCGCGCGCGTGTTGTTGTTTGAAAACGATTTCGCCGCGACCGTGGCGCAGTTGAAGAGCGCGTGTCCGTTTGTCGAACACTACATCACGCTTGACGCGGTAATCGATGTGGCGACGATGACGTCGACAAAACTGATCGATAGCGGTGAGGCGGAGCATGTCGACTGGACTCGCATCGATGAGGATTCGGTGGCGGAACTGTTCTACACCAGCGGCAGCACGGGCTCGCCGAAGGGCGTTGCGCTGACGCATCGCAATCTCTATTTGCACGGCCTGATGGTGGCGACGATCATGTCCGATCCGGGCAATATGATCGACCTGCACACGATTCCGCTGTTTCACGCCAACGGTTGGGGGCGGCCGCAGACATCGACGTTTCTTGGCGTGACGCAGATCATGGTGCGGCGCTTTGAACCGGTGAGCGTACTGAAGATGATCGCGCAGTACAAGGCGACCGATATGAGTCTGGTGCCGACGATGGCGAACGCGATTCTCGCGTGCCCCGAACTGGGGCAGCACGATGGATCGAGTCTCCGCCGGATCTTGCTGGGCGGCGCGGCGGCGTCGCCATCGCTAGTCGAGCGGCTGGAGAAAGCGTTCGGCTGCACGGTGGCCTCGGGGTATGGATTGTCGGAGACGAGTCCGGTGTTGACGACGGCGCTGCCGAAGCCGGGCGTGGAGTACACGTCGAACGAAGACCGGTGGCAGAAGCAGGCATTGACGGGCTGGCCGATCATCGGCGCGGAAGTTCGCGTCGTCGATCCGGAGGGCGCCGATGTGCCGAAGGACAACGAATCGATCGGCGAGATCATCGCGCGCGGCGACAACATCATGCAGGGCTACTACCGCGAACAAGAGGCGACCGACGCGGTGATTCGAGACGGCTGGTTTCACACGGGCGACATGGCGGCGTGGGACGGGAACGGCTATTTGAAGATCGTCGACCGGAAGAAGGAGATCATCATCAGCGGCGGCGAGAACATCTCGTCGATTGAAGTGGAGAAGGCGATTTACGCGCACGAGGGCGTATTGGAATGCGCGGTGGTGGCGGCGCCCGATGAGAAATGGGGCGAGGTGCCGGTGGCGTTGATTGTGCGGAAGGACGGAGCGTCTTTTAGCGCGGAGGAACTGATGGAGTTTCTCGGCTCGCGGCTGGGGCGGTTCAAGCTGCCGCGTCAGATCCACTTCGAAACCGAGGCGCTGCCGAAGACGGGCACGGGCAAAATCCGCAAGAACATTTTGCGCGAGCGATTCTGGGCGGGACGCGAGAAACGCATTCAGGGGTAGCGGCGGCTACACTGAATCTTATGCGTCTGCTTCTTTTTGTCTTCGCGATTAGTGCGTTTGCGCAGGACTCGATTACCGGGGACCGACTGCGCGCGCACGTTCGATTTTTGGCGAGCGATCTGCTTGAGGGCCGGGGCGTCGGCACGCGCGGCGGCGATCTGGCGACTAACTACATCGCGTCCCAATTCGCGATCGCGGGGGCGAAGCCGGCGGGCGAGAACGGCACGTATTTGCAGAAGGTCGAGCTTGTGGGCGTGGAGCCGCAGACGTCATCGACGCTCAGCGCGCGCAAGGGGAACGACACGATTCCGTTCGCATGGATGACCGATTTCGTGGGCAATACGATGCAGCAGAAAGACGCGTCGTTCGACGCCGAGGCCGTTTTTGTCGGCCACGGCATCACGGCGCCGGAGTTTGGCTGGAACGACTACAAGGGCGTGGACTTGAAGGGCAAGGTGGCGGTGCTGTTCACGAACGAACCGCAGAGCGAAGACGCGAAGTTCTTCGGCGGCCGCGCGCTGACCTACTACGGGCGCTGGACGTACAAGTACGAAGAGGTGCTGCGGCAAGGCGCTGTTGCGTGCATCATCATTCATACAACGCCGACGGCGGGTTATGGCTACGAAGTGGTTAAGAGTTCGTGGAGTAAAGAAGACCCGCAGGTAAAGTTGGGCGCGGGCGACAACGCGCTTGCGTTCGCGGGTTGGGTGTCGCGCGCTGCGGGCGACAGGCTGATGGCGTTGGCCGGACAGAACGTCGACGATCTGCTGAAGAAGGCCGCTCAGAAAGATTTTCAGCCGATCCCGCTGGGCATTCGCATGCAGGGCCGCGTTCCCACGAAGATCCGGCAGATCCGCGCGGCGAATGTGGCGGCGATCGTGCCGGGCAGCGATCCGGTGTTGTCGAAGGAAGCGGTGATTTTCAGCGCGCACTGGGATCATTTGGGCATCGGCATTCCGGTGAACGGCGATGCGATTTACAACGGCGCGGTCGACAACGCCAGCGGCTGCGCGGTGTTGATCGAACTGGCGCGCGCGTGGGCGGGGCTGCGCAACCGGCCGAAGCGCAGCGCGATTTTCATCGCGGTGACGGCGGAAGAGAGCGGTCTGCGCGGCGCGCAGTTTTACTCAACGAGTCCGATCATCCCGAACGGCAAGACGGCGCTGAACTTGAACTTCGATTCGTTTTATCCGTTCGGCAAGGTTCGCGATGTGGTCGTGAACGGTTCCCAACGCACGAGCGTTTATCCGGTTGTCGAGAATGTCGCGCAACGATTCAATCTGAAGATCAAGCCGGACCCGCGGCCGGAGCAGGGGCATTTTTATCGCAGCGATCACTTCGCGTTCGCCAAGGCGGGCGTGCCCGCGTTTTCGATCAACATGGGCGACGACTACATCGGCAAACAGGACAACGCCGGCGCGCAGTTATTCTTCGAATACAACGCGAAGAACTATCACCAACCGAGCGATGAGTACAACGAAAACTGGGACTTGGGCGGGCCGGAGCAGATGGCGAAATTCGGATTCGCGATCGGGCTGACGGTGGCCAACCAGCCGAATCTGCCGACGTGGCGCGAGGGCGATGAGTTCTTGCCCGCGCGCAAGAAGAGCCAAGGTCAGTAGCGTTTTTCGGCGCGTACTTTCAGGCCGCCCTTCAAGCGGAGGGTCAACATGGGCGAGGTTTGCACGGGCGCTGTGTCGGCGCGACGAAAGTGCCACGCGCGCGACAACGCGGCGAGCACGATGACGCCTTCCATCCAGGCGAAGCGCTCGCCGATGCAGAGGCGCGGACCGCCGCCGAAGGGGTAGTAGGCGAACTTCGGGCGCGCGGCGTCTTCGGTCTCCCATCGCTCGGGATGAAACGCTTCGGGCGAGGGCCACCAGCGCGGGTCGCGGTGCATCGTGTAGGGGCTGAGAAGCAGGATCGACCCCTTCGGAATTTCGTAACCGGCGAGTTCGAGCGGCGCGGTCGCCATGCGGCCGATGGCCCATGCGGGCGGATAGAGGCGCATGGTTTCGGCGAGGACATTTGTCGTGTAACGAAGCGCGGGCACGTCGTCGAAAGCAGGCGCGCGATCGCCGAGCACGCGGTCGATCTCGGCGTGCATTTTTGCTTCGACCGCCGGGTGTTGTGCCAGCAGCAGCCAGGCCCAGGTCAGTGCGGTGGCGGTTGTTTCGTGGCCCGCGATGAAGAGAGTGAGCGCTTCGTCGCGAACCTGTTTGTCGGTCATGCCGCCATCTTCGTCGACCGACATGAGAAGCATCGAGAGCAGATCGCCTTTGTCCTCTTTCGAGGCGCGCCTTTCCTCGATGATCTTGTAGACGGTGCGGTCCAGCGTTTCGCCAGCGCGCTTGAAGCGCCGGAACATCGGCAGCGGCAGGTGCTGGAAATATTGCGAGCCGGGGATCATGAGCACCGGCATCATTTCGATGAGTGCGGTCATCGCCTCGCCGACGCGGGCGGTATCGGCTTCGACCTCGGTGCTGAAGAGGGTCTTGCAGACGATGGCCAGTGTGAGGCGCATCATTTCGCGATCGATGTCGACGACGGCGTCGCTGGCGAAGCGGGCGCGCGCGTTGACGGCGAGTTCCGACATGTCGCTGGCGTAACGGACCAGTCGATCGCGGTGAAACGCGGGCTGCACCAATCGCCGCTGCCGCAGATGCGAGGCGCCTTCGTTGGTGAGCAGGCCTTCGCCGAGCAGGGCCTTGGAGCGCTGCAAGACGCGGCTCTTGATGAAGTGCGCGTTCTTGTTGACGAGAACTTCGGCCACCAACTCGGGCGAGTTGGCGAAGTACATATGTTGATGGGCGGCGCGGAAGTAGACGAAGTCGCCGTAGCCGGCGGCGCAGCGCGTGAGAAAGGCGAGCGGATTGGCGCGGAAGTCGCGGAGCGAACCGCCGATCCATCGGGGTTGGGGACCAGGGGGCCGTCTCACTTCTTCTTGCTGAAGCGGATGGAGTTGATGATGTCTTCGTTATCGAAAGTAACGCCGAGGAAGGCGAGGCACATTTCGTCCTCGGTGCCTTCGCCCCAACCGACAACCTTCAGCGGATTCGACGGGTTGCGCGGATTTTTCTCGGAGTTGTCGAAGCGGCAGGAGACTTTCAACTGGTCGAAGATGTTCAGTTTGACGGCTTCGGTGGTGTTGTAGAAGCCCTGCCAGTTGAAATCCCAGTCGTCGATGAGTATGAGGCTATCGTTGGCGCGCGTGAAGGAATTCGTTCGTGTCACTTGGATTCGCTTGCCGAGCAGGTGCATGTGGGGGACGATCATATGGATCTGTCCCTGCAGACCGGGAACGATCGGAATGGTCGCGTTGACTTCGTAATCCTCGTTGCCGGCGGGGATCTTGAATTTGTCGTTCACCAGCGGCACAAACACCATGCGCCGCGAGATCTTGTCGGACTCCTTCGCGAAGTACAGGCCGACTTTTGTTTGATCGGCGTGTTGCTTGCCGGCGGGGAAATAATGCATCTGGATTACGATGCTCGCGCCCTTGGGCAGCCGCAAGCCGACGCCCTCGGGAGTGCGGCTGGCGCGCATGCCGGGCACCCAGCCGCCGAGCATGCCGTCGATGTTGAGCGGAATCCCGGGCCCGCCATAGCAGTCGTAGCCGGGCTCTTCATCCTTGGCGTCGAGCTTTGCCGCCTCGCCTTTTGTGTCGAGAAACAGAATCATGTGGTGAACAACCTGGCGATTGCCCGGCACGACTTGCACAGCGTTGAGCCATGTGTCGGCATCGAAGCCGGTCGGCACAACGAAACAGCGGTAGACGTCCTTGCGGCGCGGCACGTTATAAAGTTCGGGCATTTGGAGGACGACGTCGGGATCGCCTAACTGCCACTCGCCGGTCTTCACGGTTGGTTCGGGCAGGTCGGCGCGATCGCCCTCGGGCGCGCCGTTCTTGAACCAGTCGAGGATCATGCGCCGCTCGTCATCGGTGAGGCCGAAGTTGTCTTTGAACGAACCGTGCCCTTCGATGGGTTTCCACGGCGGCATGATCCTCTTTTCGATCACACGTTGAATGTCGTCGCCCCATTGCTTGGCGGCGTCGAAGGAATCGAGCGCGAACGGCGCGACATCGCCTTCGCGGTGACAGATCTGGCATTTCGCCTGGAAGACACGCGAGATTTCGCGCGAAAAGGTCACTTGTGCGTGCGCGGACAGCGGGGCGAGCAACATCAAAACGGGCAGAATCGTCTTCATGGAATCCTCACCACTATCATAACGGCGTTTTACCGGATAGCGACGGTGAGTCCCGTTTGACTTGTAAACGAGCCGACAGTGACGGTGACCGGCACGTCGCCGCTTGGCGCGTCGGGCGGGATGACGACGTTGATTTGAAACACGCCGGCGACCAAGCCTGGCGCGGCGCCCGCATACGACAGCTGGGTCACTCGCGTGTCGCCGATCGTCACCGATACGGGCAGCGACGGTTTCGGAAATACGCTCGTCGCCAAGCGTCCGTCGGCGCCGGGCGGGTCGGTCGCGCCTTCGCCTGTGCCGAAGAGAACGATCACGCTGCCTTTTGCGGCGGGGTTGGACGCCGAGTTGAACGAGGTGTCCTGATTGAGGATCGCGCCGGGGCCGCGGCCCGACGAGTTCGCGGAGAACAGCGCGGGCTTGGCGGCGACGACAGGAACGGTGATCGGCGCGGACCGGTTCGAACCTTGTTCGACAACAACGCGCACCGATTGTTTGCCGGCGACGTTGTAGGGCACGACGGCGCTGCTTTGTCCGGCGGATGCGTAGATGAGTGGCGCGGGAGTGTCGTCGAAGCGAATGCGCGTGTCGGCGAGTGTGCGTGAGATTTCGCCTTGTGCGTTCAAGGCGGCGGTTGTAAGCGCCGACGGGCCGATGCCCGTGCCCGCGAGAATGACGATTTCGCCGGGGGCGACCGCGCCGCCGGCGTAACTGGCGGCACTGGCGATGCCGGCGACGGAGATGGTGCTTTGACCCTGGCCGAGCTTGGCTACGAATCCATCGCCAACGGGCACGCCCGTGTAGCCGACGCCGAAGTACTGCCGCTGATACGCGCCCGACGTTACCGGCAAGTCCGTCGAGGAAGTCAAGCCGGCCACGACGACACTGTTGTCGGGCAGCACCAAGATTGACGTGCCGGCGTCGCCGCCGCGGCCGCCCAAATAGCTGGAAGTCAGAATGGCGGATCCGGCGGCGTCGATTTGCGTGACGAATGCGTCGCCGATGATGAAGATGTCGTTGCCGGGCTGGCCGGCCAGCGTCCGCTGGAACGCGTCGTTTGTAGTCGGGAAGTCGGTCGAAAGCGTGTGCCCAGTCACCCAGACGTTGCCTGCCGTGTCCAAAGCCAGCGCGGTGGCGCGCTCATCGCGCGCGCCACCGAGGAATGTCGAGAACACCAGCGACTGCCCGTTGGGAGCGAGCTTCGATACGAATCCGTCACCGGCCACGATTCGCGCTTCGCCGCCGGCGCCGCCGTAATTCCGTTGCGCCGCACGCGCGGTAGTCGGGAAGTTCGACGACGCGGTGCTCCCTGTCACGTACGCGCTTCCCTGTGAATCGACGGCGATTCCGAACAGCACTTCGTTCTGGCGTCCGCCGAGCAGCGTGTTGTATACTAGGCTGGTTCCGGCGGGATTGAGCTTCAAAACGAAAGCGTCGCCGACATTGAAATCGGTTTGGCCTTGCGCTCCGCCGTAGGCGGTTTGGAAGGCACCCTGCGTTACCGGGAAATTGACTGAATTCGTCACGCCGCCGACATAGGCGGCCCCTTGCCCATCAACGGCGATTGCCGTTGCGACTTCGTTACCCGAACCACCAACGTAGGTGGCATACACGATCGACGATCCAGTTGGGTTCAGCTTTGCCACGAAGACGTCGGAGCCCGCGACGCCGATCGGCGAACCCGCCATGTTGGTTTGCGGCGCGCCGCCGCGGTAGGCGGACTGCGGTGCGCTTTCAGTTACCGGGAAATTCGTCGAGCTCGTCCGGCCCGTGACATAAGCGCTCCCAGCGTTATCGGCGGCGACGGCGTAACAGCGGTCCGTGCTGTTTCCGCCGAGATACGTCGAGTACGCCAGTGCGTTTCCGGCCGCATTCAGTTTCGTGACGAAGCAGTGCGATGCCGCCGGATTTTGTGAAGTGAACGTGGTTTTCAGCGCGCCGGATGTGGTCGGGAAGTTAGCGCTGTCGGTTCCGCCGGCCAGGTACACATTCCCGGCGGAATCGACTGCGATGCCTACGCCAAAATCGATCGTCGCGCCGCCGAACTGAGTAATGTACGTCGCCGCAGTACCAGCCGCATTGAGTTTGGCGACGATCACGTTGCCTGTCGAGGCGCCGGCCGAGTTCACTTGATACGCGCCCGGTGTCGATGGGAAGTTGGAGTCCTGCGTGAATCCGGTCATGTAGACATTGCCGTTGGAGTCGGTGGCGACGCGCGTGACCGCGTCGAGTCCAGAGCGACCCACGTAAGTCAAATATTGGACCACCGGATCGATGACAAGGGTCTTGGACTTGTCATAAGTGCCAACGCTAAAGGCCGCTTGGCCCGAGGCGTCGAGACGATATGCGCCCTCGACTTGCAGCCGCCCGTGTTCGACGTCTTGATATAGAACAGGCTTCCGCCAACTGATCTTTTTCCGGCCGATCGAAATTTCCAGATTGCCATCCCGGTCGAGCCGCACGCCGTCGGCGCCCTTGAAGTTCATTCGAATCGCGGAGGGATCGGCGTTCGGGGCGACGATGAAATCGTGCTCGAGGATTCCGTTCTCCCCTCGGTACTCAACATCAATGCCGGGATAGATCGCGGTAGAGCGGACGCTTGAGAACACCGGCACGTCGGTGAGCCATTTCGACGAGTCGGATCCTATGAAGAAATTCGCCATTGTTTCCGGCGCCTTCCCTCGATTCGCCACGGCCATTGGATTAGCGCCGAAGAGTTCGGCGCGCAGTACCGAACCTTCGTGACCGAGAAAGTCTCGCACGTCCAACACGGCTTCGGCGGGCGTGAGATACAGTGTCATGCCGGGCGTGCGCGCCACGTATTGAAAGCGATTGTCGGCCTGGCCGAGATTGTACTCATACGATACCGGCAGCCCCTTTTTCATGTCGCGGAGCAGGGCGTCATAGAATGGACTTGTTGGATCATTGCAGCCGCAACCAGTCAGAAGCAACGCTGTGACGACGACGGCGGAGTGGGCGAGATTCATAATAGCTCCTGCTGCCGGCGCTGGGTTACGAAGAAAACGGCCGCGCCGGCCAAACACAAAACGAAGGCATTGTATTGGTCCACCGACCAGCCCCAGTAGATCGGCGGATCGACATGCAGGCGGTCCAGCAAAAACCGAAAGAGGCCGCTACTGAGGAGAGCGGCCACCGTGAAGAATCCCACGGGACGCGGCTTTCGGTCGAGCAACCGAAACACCGCGGCCAGGGCGATAAGGAACAGCATGCCGAGCAAGCCGAGATCGTAACGCGGCCAGTCGGGGTAGCGAACGGCGAGCCAACTTGTGGAACGTATGCCGGGAGGATCGTGAACCAGCGCACAGCCGAGCCGCCCGATGGCCCAAGAGAGCGGAAAAACGTACGCCATTACGTCGGCGATGCGAATGGCATCGATCCACCCGATGCCGCGGTTCAGGCAATAAAGCCAAGTCCCAATGAGGCCGCCGAAGGCGCCGCTAAACGACGAAGCGCCCCGAAAGCGCAATGTCTCCGAGAGGCCGTTCGCTTCGAACAGGTGAGGGAAATACACCAACTTTAGAACCACGGCACCTACGAAACCAAGGCCGACCACCCAGAGGGCGAACCATCCTCGTACGAGCGGCCAGACCCCGTCACGTTGCGCCCGGCGCGCCCCGCGCCAAAGCGCGGTGCCGATACCGGTCAACGCGAGGAGCGAAAAGACGGGGATCGACACCGGGCCGATGGCGACAAAATGCAGCTCGAAAAACGGGATCACTTTGGAGTTTCTCCGTCGCGGACACTAAGAGTGGACGGAAAGCAGTACATATCACACAAAAAAGTTAATTGGCCAAGCAGTCGCTCGAAGGTTCGCCGTAGATGAAGTCGTCGACCACGACCACGTTCACGCCGCCAGCCGGATTGTCGGTGGCGCCGACAGCTGCATTGCCGGGAATCACGCGGACGCGCGTGACCATCTTGTTCGGAAACGCGACGCCGATGAAAGACAGCCCCTTTGCCGCGACCGGAACATAGGAGCGGCCCAGAAGCAGCCCGTCGCCGTTGTAGAACTCGAGGGCCGATGTAAACGGCATCGCGACGTTCGAAAACACGGCACCGAAACCTTTGACCTTGCCTTTGGTTTGCGTTCCGGGCACGAAGAAATCGACGTTGTAGTCGTGGATGCCGATGCTGGTAAAGAGTTTCTGCGGGCTGAATATCGGGAAGATCGCGGAGTAGCCTTGCTGAATGGTGTCGAAGCGGACAGGGCCGTCGGCCTCGTTGGCGCTGACTTGGAACGCGGTCCA
Organism: Acidobacteriota bacterium; assembly: GCA_016871055.1. Classification (GTDB taxonomy): domain Bacteria; phylum Acidobacteriota; class Terriglobia; order Bryobacterales; family Bryobacteraceae. The sequence goes on along the minus strand of VFZW01000053.1, from coordinate 1,252 downwards.
GGCCGGGCTGTCGGCGGTGAAGACGACGCCGCGAACCGAGTTGCGGTTGAAGAAGTCGGCGGGCAGATTATTGGGCGCCGAGAACTGCGCGGGAACGGCATCCCAATTGATCTCGCGGCGGCCGTTGGTGTCGCCAGTGGGCCCCGGGGGCGTTCAACGGGCCGAGGGCGTTTTGGAAAGCCGTGACGGCGGATTGAATCGCGGCAGGATTGGAGCCCGAAGCGCCGTAGATCGTCTGGGGCGGGTCACCGGCGAAGCAGGCGGCGGCGGTCAGGAGTAGAAGTGTCTTGGATGTCGTTGCGACGTTCATAAGGACATCGTAGGCGGGGACGGTGCTGGAGGTTGTCAGGAAGTTGTAAATGTCTTGCGCTAATCCACCACGGCCGCATTCGCCATCTGCATGAACGCGTACTTGCCGGTGGCGTCGACGGCGGTCATTTGTACCAGGTAGACGCCGACCATATTCTTCTGCCGGTCCACCCAGCCATGCGTGCCGAAGGCGCCGCCGTGGCCGTATGTGCCGGTTGAGAGATATGCCAACTCGCCGCGCGGGTCGTCGATCACCTCCCAGGTCAGGCCGAACGCGGTGTGCGGCATGTGGCCGGAACGGAGGTCGCCGGTCTGTTTGCGGGTCATCGTGTCGATTCCGGCTTTCGAGATAATCCGCTTCCCGTTGGCGCCGCCGCCGTTGAGCAACATCTGATAGAACGCGGCGAGATCGGCCGCCGTTGTGTACAAGCCCCACTCGGGCGCCGAGTAGACCGCGCCTTTCCGATAGTTCATCGAGTCGCCGCCGAGCATGCTGGGTCCGGCTTTTTCGAGGCCAGTCGCGGTTTTCCGGTAGATCGCGGCCAGGCGCGCCTGCTTTTCGGCCGGCAGGAAAATGTGGCTGTCCTTCATTCCGAGCGGGGTGAAGATGCGGGTTTCGAGGAATTTCTCGAAGGCCAGGCCAGAGCGCACTTCGATGATGCGGCCGAGGATCGCGATGCCGAGGTTTGAGTACTGCCACTTGGACCCGGGCTCGAACTCAAGCGGCATTTGGGAGTACAGAAGGGTCGCGTCGGCGAGCTTGTAGTGCATGCGCTGATTCAACTCGGCGATGCCCGCCGGCGGCAGGTAGGACATGCCGGAGGTGTGCGTCATGAGGTCGAAGATTGTGATCGGCCGCGCGGGTTTTTTGATCAGCACGGAACCGTCGGCGTTGCGCGCTGCGATAAGCATTTGGCCGCGAAATTCGGGCAGGTGTTTCTCA
>VFZW01000052.1 GCA_016871055.1 Acidobacteriota bacterium | reverse complement strand
ACAGCTTCGCCATAGTTTCAGGCGGACATGAAAGAACCGGTGCGCGTCTGGGCATCTCCCAAACATTCTAATACGGAAATGTTATATCACAAGTAAGCACTAGCACTCAGGTGCGCTGAAACGATGGCAACACGGGCCCGGAGGTTTCCGGGCCTTCGTGTTTTTGAAAGTCACTTTCCGCCGCGATAAACGATCTCGATCGCGTTGCGGACGAAGTGCTCGTCGGACAATCCTTCAACGGCTTCCGCGGGGAATTCAACGAGCGGCCGCAGCTTGGCGGCGAGTTCGGCAAACACACGCACACGCGCTTCGGGGTCGAGTGATTCGCGGCGCAGCAGCGCATCGAGCGCGATGCCGGCGACTGCGGGCGACACCCGTTGACGAAGCCGCGCGGCGAGATGCGGGTGTTCAAGCAGCGAATTGAATTTGCCGGCGAACAACTGACGGATATCGGGGACCGCGACTTCAACGCTCCGAACGACAACCGTGTTCGCGGCCATGTCGCCGATGCGTTGACCGTAGCGGGAAAACAGAGCGGTGGCGCCGCCAACGAGATAGAAGATCGGGAGCATGTCGACGGGCCGCAGCAGATTGCGAACGACGATTTGCGCGGCGGTCATCGGCAGGCCGTCGCGATCCATCACGCGGATGCCAAGGATGCGCTTACCGACGGTCTGGCCCTGCCAAAGCCATTCGCACAAGATGCCGTAGAGCAGCGACACCGCAAAGAAGACAAGAATCTGCAACGCGCCGGCGATGTCGGCGCTGAACACGGCAATGAAGTCGATCAGCCGATTGATGACGCTCGTGATGAGACCGACGCCGAGGAGATCGACCCACAGCGCGATCAAGCGCGAGACAGGACCGGCGAGCGGCAGCGTGAACTCCATGCCTTCGGCCGTCCGTAGCGAAAGTACGGACTCGTTAAACAGCGCCTTCATCGCGGCCACTCCTTGCCAGGAAGACGATGAGCGCGAGCAGTTCCAGAGCTCCGAAGGCGATCTTCACCGCATACGGCAACACCGGCTCGTGGTACTGCGACATGAAGGATTCGATGATGCCGGCCCAGATCATCATGAGCGCGATGCCGCCGGCGAGCGTCATCAGATCCGGCATGACACGCCGCAAACGCAGCCGGCGGGGCTCTCGATTGCCCCAGCCGATCATGGCGTGGCCGAGCACCAGGCCCGCCTGGCCCGCCAGTAGAATCGCGGGAATTTCGATCGACCCGTGCGGCAGGAGCCAACCGAGCAAGAAAATCGTCTGCCCATCCACGACGTAATCGAGGACGATCGCACCGAGAATTACGCCGTTATAGAACAGCACGATCAGCGTGCCGAGACCGAACGTCATTCCAAGACCGAGCGCTAAGAACGACACGCGCGTGTTGTTGGTGATGAGCTGGCCAGAGAAGCGCGCCTGCTTGCCGCTGAGATGTTTGCCGCGGTCGTCCATCTCCTTCTTCACCCGTTCGGAGGGCGTTTGCTGGCCGTGACCGAACGGCATGATCGCGGTCTTGGCGGTCTTGTCGAACTGCACCGCGGCCGCGCCAAACAGGCAGCCGAGCAGCGTGATGCCGATGCTAAGCGTCAGCGCGCGGCTATGCGCTCGCACCGCGCCGGGGAACTGCACGGTGAACCAGTGCCAGAAGGCGAAGCGGCGTTTCGATCCGGCGCGAACGTAGATGCGAGCGTAGGCGCGCGCGACCAAGTTTTCAAGATAGCGGCCGAGTTCGCGCTCGGCGGTGAGGTGCCTCACTTCGGCCAGGTGCGCGGAGGCGTGTTGATAGAGACGATAGAACCGTTCGGTTTGGGTGAGATCCCATTGCAGGTCGGGGCTGTTCTCCAATTCGTCGAGGTGCTTTTCGAGTTCGTCCCAGACGGGGCGCGCGGTGGTGAGAAAGCGTGGGAGGTCGAGAATCATAGAAGCTGCCTCTGCTTCACTTCGTCGTAGAGACTCAACACGCGCGCGGCGAGCGCGCCGGGTTCAACCATGTGAAAACGAACACCGTGCTTGCGCAAGCTGAATTCAAGTTCGCGCAGAGCGCGCCATTGCAGATGTCCCGCCAGATCGGCGTAAAGATCCGCGCCGTCCTTGGACAGCACTGGCGCGACGCCGCCAGGCTGCATCATCACGACCATCGGCAGATGGCGCTGACCAAGCAACGACGCCGCTTTTTCGAGGCTGGACGCGGCCGACGGTTCGTCGAGAGCCGTCAACAAGAAGAGTAGCGAACGTTTGGGAACGCGAGCGCGCAGAAACGCGGCGAGCTCGAAGAAGTCGGCCGGAACGGGCTCAGGCTGCGCATCGAACATCGCTTGCCGGCACGCGGCGTAGTGCGCCTTGCCGTTGCGCGCACGGAGGAAGCGCGACACCTCGCGGTGGAACAACACAAGGCCGAAGCGGTCGCCGCGCTGTTCGGCGGCGGTACCGAGCATCAACGCCACGCGAAGGTATTCATCGAGCGCGGAGTGATCGCCGAAGGGCCGCGCCATCAACCGCGATACATCGACGACGGCGTAGATCTCTTGCATGCGCTCGGTTTGATAGACCTTCGTAACCGGGTTGCCGCGGCGCGCGGTGGCCTTCCAATGAATCTCGTCGAATCCGTCGCCGGGAGCATACTCGCGCAGTTTTTCGAACTCGCGGCCCTTGCCGACCTGCCGCATCAGCCGCGCGCCCGCCTGGCCGCGCACGCGCGCCAGCAGACTGCCATAGCGGCCCGCATCGGGGAAGACGCGGACTTCCAAACGCAGCGGCAACGCGTGGCCGCATTCCCACAGGCGCAGGGGCGAACGGAGCGAGACGTATAACGCATCGAGCAGATAGCGGCCGCGTTCGCGCGCGGCGATCAGCCAGTTCAGCGCGTACTCTTGTTGATTCGATTCCACCTCGAACCCGAACTCTTCGTTGGCGCACTCGAACGAGGGCGGCAAGTTCAGTCCGGCGCGCAGCGGGCCTGCAATGCCGAGCGGCTTGCGCAGGCGGACCTCAATGCGCTGTTCGCGGCCCTGCGCGAGTTGGACGTCGTCGCCGGCCGCGGCCGAGAAGGGACGCAGCCGTGTGCGGCCGACCGCGAGGTCGGCGATCGACACGATGCAAAACATCGCAAGCGCGACCCAGATCGCGATGGCAAGATTGGGCAACACTGCGGCGCACACCGCCGCGGGCACCCAAATGACACCGGCAATCCAAAGTAGCGCTGGCGCGGGACGGATCATGCGGGAACCGGAACCGCCGCGAGGATCTTCTTTACCGCTTCTTCCACGGTCATGCCTTCGACTTCGAACTCGGGACGCAGGATCAATCGATGTTCTAGCACGGCGCCGGCCATGGCCTTTACGTCGTCGGGCGTTACGAAGTCCCGCAACGAGAGAGCGGCGCGAGCGCGAGCGGCGCCAATCAGAGCCTGCGTGGCGCGCGGACCTGCGCCGACCAGAATGCACTCTTCGGCGCGAGTGCGGCGAACGACGTCGAGGATGTAGGCCGTCAACTCGTCGCGCATACGAACTTGCAGAAGCCCGGCGCGCAGCGCAGATAACCACTCGTTGGAGAGTAGCGGCCGCACGCCGCCACCGGTGAGACGGCGCTCGGGGGAATCGCCGATCAGCAGCAGCCGCGCTAGTTCGAGTTCGGTATTGCGATCCGGCAGCGGCACGCGGATCTTGAGCATGAAGCGGTCTTTCTGTGCTTCGGCCAGCGCGTACGTACCTTCAAATTCGATCGGGTTCTGCGTGGCGAAAACGGTGAAGTCTTCGGGGAGCAGGTACGTTTGGCGATCAATCGTCACTTGGCGCTCCTGCATTGCTTCGAGCAGCGCCGACTGGGTCTTGGCGGGCGCGCGATTGATCTCGTCGGCGAGAACGTAGTCGGCGAAAATCGGACCGGGCGAGAATGTGAACTCGTTCTTTTGCAGATTGAAGATGCTAGTGCCGGTGATGTCGGCAGGCATCAGATCCGGCGTGAACTGAATACGCTGAAAGCGCCCGCCCATCACGACGGCGAGCGTCCGCGCGAGTAGCGTTTTCGCGACGCCGGGAACGCCCTCGAGCAATGCGTGCTGTCCGCACAGTATGGCGATGAGCGCATGATCGACCGCCTCGTCCTGGCCGATAACGACCTGATGAATCTCGGCGCGCACGGCGGCAAGCGCCTGCTGCATCTGTTCCAATGTCATGCCGTGTTCCCTCTCCTCGGGCGCAGAGCGGCGCGGAGATCCGCGTAGCCCTGCCGAATGTCTTTCCTTGTTTTTGCCGTTGCGAGCGTCTGTTCGACCTCTTCGGTTCGGCCGGCGTGCCAGACCGGCAGCAGATGACGCGCGCGCTTCCACTCTTCGACCATCGTTTCGAGCAACTTGGGCCCCGGAACATTTTGCGACAACAATGTTCGAAGTGACGCGGCCGGCTGCGGCGCCATGGCCGCGGTGACCGGTTCCTTCTCGGGCGTCATAGGAGTGGAATTGCGCCACACAAACAGCAGCGCGACGACGAGCAGCATCGCTACGGCGGGCATCAACCGGTACCGGCGCAACAACACGCCGACGCCGCCGGATTCCTCCACGCCGAGATGCGACTCGTCGAAGACGATGGCGCGGTCCTTCGGGAAAAGTTTCGCGACGAGGCCGGCATCGCGATTTTCATGCAGGCTGCCGTTGGACAGCGGGCGCGCACTCCACAGAAGCCGGATTGTTCCCTTGCCCGCTCGACGCTCGGCGAGCGAGCATTTATCCGGATCACCGATAATGCATTTCCAGACCTCGCCGCGGAGATCGAGTCCGCGGACGTTATGGATGAACCCCAACTTCTCTGTGCGAATGTTCGCCTTCGACGACGCGGGCGCGAGGGCAATCAGCAATACGCCGCCTCCCCGGAGGATCGATTCGAAGTCCTTCTCCTCTTTCAGCACAAGCGGCGATGCGCCGAGCAGCACGTAGTGCGCGTTGCCGCCATCAAGCGATGTCCACGCTTCATAATTTCTGGATACGTTGCCGGTCGCGCGCCGGAGCGATTCGTAGAGCACCTTCGCGCCGCGGGGATCGGAGCGCAGCGTTGAGTAGTCGGGATAGACATCGCCTTGCGCCATCGACTCCATCATGCGCGGCAGCAGCAGAGCGAGGAAAGCGAACAGAAAAACCAGCGGGAGAATTCTACGCATGCCGGCGCAACTCCTCCCATGTGCCGCGCAGAACAGAAAACTCGCTCGCGCCCGCGCCGGTGAATCCGTACCAGGCCACCTCGTATTGACGCAGGCCGTTTGCGTAGCCTTCGAGCGCCGCGGACTCACGCACACGGCGTTCGAACTCGCGGCGGTATTCGTGGCCGGTCTTGGCTGGTTGCAAAGTGACGTAGCCTTTTTCGCCGAGATACCGCAGTCCGGCCAGATGGACGGCCCGCATCGCCAACCTGTACTCGCCGCGCGCGGCGCATTCGTCGGCCATGCGAAGCCACTCGTCTTCGGGCTTCTGATCCGGCGTGACGTTCTCGTCGGCAAGATCGACCGACGGCGCTACCGGCACGGCTGACGCGGCAGCCGGCTTGGCTTTGTCGCGCTTGCGATTGAAGAGCACAATGGCAATGGAAATCAACGCCAGCGCGGCCGCGACGATCATGACCCACTTGAGCACCTGCGCGTCGATGCTCCATGTCGAAGGCGTCTGCGTGGGGGGCTTGCCGTCGTCGCCGAAGAGCTTCTTCCACATTTCGAAGAACCATTCGACGGCTTTGCCGATCGACTCGGAAATGCGGCGCAGGCCGTCGCCCGTCGCCGAGTCGGTATCCTCGCGCGGCGCGCGCCATGCGAATTCGGGCTCGCGGAGAACCTCTTCGATCTTCTGATCAAGCGCGGCCGGATCGACCTCTTGTTGCTGCGCGAAACCGGGCAGACAGAGCGCAATTAGCGCGGCCGCGAGCACCGCCAGCCGCCGCAGCGCGCCGCGCAAGTCCTCGCCGTCGCTGCGTGCCTGCGCATAGAACGCGCGCACGGCGGCGAGGGCGTTGTGCGCGGGCTCCAACAGCACCCACGACACGACCAGCGTCACCAGAAACGTCGACGCGTTGAGCAGCCGGAACGCCAGCCGGCCGAGGTCGGTTTGCAAGCCGAGAAAGGCCTTCAGCAGCATCGGCACGACGAACCATAGCGCGGCGAGATTGAGAAACAACAACAGCCAGGTGGCGGTGAAGAGCAACAGCGAAACAGCATGCGCGCGTGTATCGCCAAGGCCGAGCTTCCACGACTCCCGCACAAATCCACGCTCGCGATCCAAAGCGGCAGGGCCGAGGTTGCGGAAGAAAGCGGCGAAAGCGGGTACGGGGAACAGGACGACGCCCGCGGCGGCGAGCGAAGCCAGTCTTAAGGGCTGCCAGAAGAGTTGGACGAAGAAGGCCCGCAATAGCGCCTCGAACGACGGCGCCGAGGGCAGTTCGCCGCGCAGCAGCCGCAGACAGTCGCGTGTGAACACGGCCTGCGCGGTGTGCTTCAAGCCGAACAATAGCGCGAGCAGGAAGCTCTTCCAAACCAGGCGTTCGGCCGCGAACGCGCTGCGGCTCATTTCAAGAACGAAATCGATCAGCGCGAAGGTGTACGGCAGCGACCCCGCGAGCCAGATCGACCAGGAACGCGCAGGCAGTTCGCGCATCAGGCCGCAGGCCTCTTCTAGACGCCACACGCCTTCGGCGCCGTTCACGCGTTTCATTCGTCATCCGTCCCGCGGCCCCAGGCTGGCGGCAGCTTTTCGAGAACGTAGCCGAGCGTTGCGTGCAAAAAGAAAGTGACGAGTAAGCCGGCGATGGCGGCCATCATCCAGACGATCCAGCGCGTGCCGGTGCGCTTCACCGTGGCCGCTCCGGCGGCGGCGAGACAGGTCACACACAACAGCCGGCCGTCGTGTTCCGTGACACACTCGCGACAGTAGAACTTCTTGCACGACGGACAGCGGCTGACGGCCTCGCGCGTGGCGTGACTCCAACAGCGTTGCCTGGCGAGCGCGGCGTTCACTCGGCGTCTGGCTCCTTGTTGATCAGCCAAGCGACCCACCCACTCAGCCCCACAACCGCGTGCCAGATGGCACGCGCGACGGTCTGTTCCCGCAGCCACAACCACTCGATATTTTCCGGGCGAACGCCGCCGCGATCGACGGCGCGGAAAAATTCGATCCACGATTTGGTCATCGAGAAACCGAGTACGCCGGCGTCGACGGTCGCAAGAATCGCGGTGACCATGCTCAGCGCGGCGACCCAAATGCCCACTTCGCGGCGACGGTTGAACGCGATTACGCCCATCACGATTTCGGCGGCGAGCAAGGTGAACGACAATCCGAGACCGTTCTCCATCTGCTTCGCGAAAAACAGCGCGGCGAGAATGCCCGCGTGCGCGACCAGCATGCCGAACAGTACTCGCTGCAACAGCGGCGTGTTCTTCACGACCGGCACGTCGCCGGCCGAGCGAATCGGCGGCGTGATCGTCATGCCGTCGCGCGAGAGTTCGCCTTGCACCGAGGTGATCAACGCGCGGAGAACCGGCACCGCCTGGTTGGCCTGCTTCATCGTGCGCGCCGCTTCGATGGTTACGGTGCTGACGGCGGTATGGAGCACGAGGCGGCATCGCGGACCGCGCGCTACATCGAACAGTGCGAAGACAAGCCAGATGCCGGGAACCACCGCCCACCACGCCCATGCACCGGGCGCGAGAATCAGCAACAGAAGGGTGAAGAAGAACGATAGCCCAAGCGACGCGCTGCGGAGCGGATTCCACAACGCGAACTCGGTAACGACAAGCGCTTGAATGTCGGCGATCTGAAAACGCGAGTATCGCTCGGAGAAGCGCGACGAATTGACGTAAAGGATTTCGGCGCCGTCCAGCCAGAGTTCGGCGTAACGAAACAGGCCGCTCTCGCGGGGAAGGAGGAGACGGCGGTTCATCGATTCCCCCCTTGCATGCGGACGATGAATACAACTAGTGAAACGATCAGAATGACCTGAAGGATCGCAATCGCCACCGTCAACCACTGCCGCCATTTGCCGCGCGGAAAAAGCGGCGAAGGATCGTTCCAATGTTTGATGGCGAAGTAAAGCGCGGCCGGCGTCGTGAAAATGATCAGCCAGCAAAGCGGCATCGGCAACGTGACGAGCGCGAGCGCGATGGTGTCGAAGTTCGTGCGCTCGGTGAGCCGCACCTGTTCGAGCACGCCGCCTTTTCCGGTCTCAAAGCACGAAGGGCAGACGCGAAGGTTCGAAACGGGAATGTCGCAGAGCGTGCAGAGAAAACGCCCGCAGCCATCGCAGGCGGCCGCCGCGCGATTCGCCGCGTGGTTGTAACAGCTCGCCTCTTCGCCGGTGACGATGGCCTCCGGCGGGTTGCCCGCGACAGGCCGCATCGCGGCCGGAAAAACAACCACCTCCACGCCCCGTTCGCAAACCGGGCACGGAATCGCGCCACCGGCGTTCCAATTCGCCGTTCGTACTTGCATTGCACAGCCGCCGCAGACGACGTAGCCCATCGGCTAGCTCCCGAACACCACGCGCGTGTCGCAAATGCGGTCGTGCAACGTGCGCTTCTCTTCGTCCCAGGCGGCCAACAGAAAGCCGACATACATCGTCAGGCTGCTTAGCATGTGCGCGAAATAACGGCCCCATGCCAGGCCCCAGCGGAACTCGCCACCGCGCGCGCGGACCACTTTGAGGCCGAGGATCATCTTGCCGGGCGTCGCGCCTTTCTTCACCAGGAACCAGGCTTCGTAGTAGCCAGCCGCGACGATGCTCATGATGATCGCGAACGCGGCCGTCGAACCGAACAGCCAGAAGTTGGCCTTGGCCGGATCGTTGCCCATCGTCGCCATGACGACAAGCATTGGAATTTGGAAAATGTAGCCGGCCATGGAGGTGATCACGCCGTCGATCATCCGCGCGACAACGCGAATCCAGAATCCCGCATAGCATTGATTGCTGCGAACAGTGACATCGCCTTCGCGAATGCGTTGTAGCACGATCGGCTTGCACGTCGCGCACGCGCGGCCATAACCCAGCGGGATCGTTTGATCTTCGGCGAACCCGTTGCCGCACTGCATACACCTGACGGCGCCGGGCGGCGGCGCCATCTGAAAAAGCGTGCGGAATTGCGCCCAGTTCGGCATGCCCGCGCGCCACACAAGCGTCTCGCCGACGATGGCGCCCGAGGCCGCCAGCCCTTGCAGTTCGGAGTCCTCAACCGGTCCCGCCTGCTGCCCGTTCAAAACGTAGTACCAGGTCATCCCGCGAGCTTTTAGTTTACTTCTTGGCGGGGCTTACAAAATCCGGGGCGCTCTCATTCCAAATGTGATTATTGAACCATTCGAGATTGTGCCGCATCACCGCACGTTGCGATTTCGGTTTCGTGATGCCGTGGCCATAGCCTTTATAGACGATCATTTCCACCGGTACGTCTCGGTCCTCCAGGCCTTGTCGCAGTTCGTATGCGTTTGCGATCGGAACGCGCTTATCGAGTTCGCCGTGCTGAATCAGCGTCGGAGTGCGCGCCTTTTTCACATTGGTCATGGGCGATGTCTTGAAATAGATTGCGGGATCGTCGGCGGGGTCGTCGCCGAGATATTGAATTGTGAACGGCGTGATATCGGTGTTGTAGTAATAGGTCGACCAGTTGGAGATGCCGGCGCCGACAGAAACGGCGGCGAACTTCGTCGAGTTTGTCGTCAGGAACGCGGAAATGTAGCCGCCTTGACTCCAGCCCATCACGCCGACTTTCTTCTCGTCCACCCAGCCTTGCCTGATCAAATGATCGACGCCGCTCTCCACGTCCCATGCGTCGCCGACGCCGAGATTTCGCACGTTGAGCTGCCGGAACTTTTCGCCATATCCTGCAGAGCCTCGATAATTCACGCGCAGCACTAACGCGCCTTTGGCGGTCCAAAGGTCGATCGGGTAGTAGCGCGGATGCACCAACTGCGGCGTATCGATGCCGGTCGGCCCGCCGTGAATCACGCACGACAGCGGGCGCTTTTTCGTTGGATCGAAATCTCGGGGCTTCGACAGAACACCTTCGATTTCGACGCCGTCCTTGCTCTTCCACCGGATCACTTCGCTCACCGGCAGCGTCCAGTCTTTGACTTGCGCGGTTAGATCCGTGAGCTTGCGCGGCGCCCAGTTCGCCGTCTCGGTGACATAGACCTCATCAAGCTGTGTGGCGTTGCTCATCGTGTAGGCCGCGAACTTTCTGTCGGCGCTGAACGTTACGCCGAAGCCAACCGGCGTCGCGCTCGTCTTGGCGAACGACGTTTCGTCGGCGCGGAACAAAAACCGCTGCGTTTTCTGGGCGCCGGTGAAGAAGATTCCGTGCCGGTTCCAGTCGACAAGACTGGGCTGCTCGTCAAACGAGCTGGCCATCGCGCTGACCCTGCCTCCGGTCACCGGTACGATCGCGATCTTGCTATTGGAGTGGAAAAACTTCGGATTCCCCATCGCGGACACGAACGCGATGACGTTGCCGTCGGGCGACCACACCGGATTTCGGTCCGGCCCGGACTGTGTAACGAGCGCCGCCGGTTCTTCGCCCGGCTTCACAACGTAAATGTCTGCGGTGCCGCTCTGCACTAAATCCGGATTGCTCGTCGCGTCGAACGCGATCCGCGTCGAGTCGGGCGACCACGCGAACCCGCCGACCGAAAACTTCGCGCCCTTCGTGATCTGCTTCCCGGCCTGCGGCGTTTTCATCGCTTCGGCAGCATCGAGCGTCCAAAGATGTGTGTGCGCGTAGTCCTTGCGAACGACTTCGAAATCGCCGAACTGCTTCTTGCGATCCTCACCTTTCTTTTCTCCCGCCGTATAAGCAATCGTTTTGCCGTCGGGAGACCACTCGAAGGACTGTACCCCTGTTTCGGACTTACTTAGCTGCGTCGCCTCGCCGCCATTTATAAGAATGGCGAAAATCTGCTGCTTGTTGTCGACCCGTTCCGAAGTGAAGGCCAACCACTTCGAGTCCGGCGACCACTTCGCGCCGCCCGCCGACTTCTTTCCGCGCGTCAGTTGCCAGCTTCGGCCCGTAGCGGTTTCGACAATCCACAGTTGCGTGACGAAAAAGTCGTCGTCGAAATCGGTCTCTCGCACAGTATAGGCGACGTATTTGGCATCGGGCGAGATAACCGCGCCGGCGGCGGTGCGCAGCTTCAGCAGGTCATCGATCGACGGAGCAGCGCCGAAGGCGGAAAGTGCGAAGAACAGTAGTTTCAACACGCCCTTAGGATAGCGCCGCTAGCGCGCCTGTAGTTTCTTGAATTCTGCCATGATCCACGCCGGCTCGTCGGGTTCGAACTGCTTCGCCACTCCCTTCGTCGTAGCCCACCGGTGCAGCCACGACGGCCCGTACTGCCCAAGATGATTGTCCGCGGTGCGATACGCCGGATCGGCCATCGCCTCTTTCAATGAAACGAATTCGTAGCCTCGCTTGCTCATCATCGCCAGCAGTTCCGGCATCGTGTCCGCGTTCAACTGGTTCGCGTGGAGCAGCAGCACATGAGGAATCGGCCGCCCGAATACTTCGAGCGAACGACCTTCGAAGAACGCGAAGATCCGATCCATGAAATCGATATACTCGCGCTTCACCCTGGCCTTCATCGCACCATCGCCGCGACCGTAAACCGCCGCAAACACGTAGTCGGAATTATCGAGCGTGACCGGCGCAATCTCGTATCCCATCCGACGAAGGCATTCTTCGTGGCCCTGTGTTGCCTCTTTCGTTTTGCCCGTGCGAAGGAACGGATGGCGGAAGTACACAGGCTTGCGGCCGCTGAGCGCCTTCTGAAGCGCAGGCTCGGCACGCACGATATCGGCGCAGTACTCCGGCGTCGTAACGTTGGATATGTCCGGATGCGAGTAAGTGTGATTGCCGAGATCGAGGCCGCCATCGGCCCAGATCTTCAATACATCCTGCAATCCCTTCTCCCCAAGCGCCGGCAGCCGCCCCGAATTCACAAAGCCGATCGCGTTCGTTCCCTTCAGGTGGCCGACGAGCTTCTTCGTCATAGCCGTAACTTCCTCGATCGAATTCGCGTCGCGATTGTCGCCACCACGCGGCAAATCGTCAATCGAAAGCACCACCTCGCGCGGCTGCGCCAGCACCGCGACACTCAACAACAAAAATAGTCTCGTCAAAGAAAGGATAGCGGCTTCCCGTCGGCCAGCTTGAAGGGCCGCCCGATGTTGCTCACATACTCGCGCGTGTAATCGATGCCGAACTTCTGTAGGATCGATGCCGCGAGGTCGGGAATCTCGACGGGCGAGTCCCTGACATACATACCGTCGGCATCCGAGGCGCCCCAGACGCGCCCTCCCGCGATGCCGCCGCCGGCAAGAATCAGCGAGTAGGAGTTCGGCCAATGATCGCGCCCCGCGTTCACGTTGATCTCCGCCGTGCGGCCGAATTCTCCGCTGACGATAACCATCGTCGAATCGAGCATCCCTCGATTGCTGAGATCGTCGAGAAGAGTGGCGAACGCGCGGTCCAACTCGGGCAGAAAATCGTTGGCGAGGGTCGGGAAGATGTTGCCGTGGTGATCCCAGGCGTTGTCGCCGCGAGCGACAGTGATAAATCGCACGCCGGACTCGACCAGCCTACGGGCCAACAAACAACCCTGGCCCATGGAAGTCTTGCCGTAACGCTCGCGGATTGATTCCGGCTCGGCCGCTAAGTCGAACGCCTTCTTAGCGCGCGGCGATTTGATGAGATCGAACGCGGACTGATAGTAAGAATCGAGCGTGTCGAAGGTATCGGTCGTGTCGTAAGCCCGGATCTTCTCGTCAACCAGTACCTGCAGGCCGCGCCGCCGGTCGACGCGCGCCCAATCCACTCCCATCGGCAGGTCAAGATCGCGAACGGCGTACTTCGGCTCGTTGGCTTCGCCCGCCGAAAACGGATTGAACTTGGGTCCGAGGAATCCCGCCTTGGCGTTGTTACCGCGCGGCTGTGGCACAAACACATAACCGGGCAGTTCGTTGCGCGGACCGAGTTCCTTCAAAATCACGGAACCCAGAGACGGCACCAGCACCGTCGGCAGCGCATCGTGCCCGCTCAACCACAGCGTTTGTGCCGCGCCATGCGCCGATTGCTTGTGCGTCATCGAACGGATGACCAGGTACTTATCGGCGCGTTTGGCCGACAACGGAAGGTGTTCGCAAACTTGGAGGCCCGCGACGTTTGTACCGATCGCCCGGAACGGCCCCCGATATTTCGCATCGCCATCCGGCTTCATGTCAAGCGTGTCGAGATGACTAAGCCCGCCCGCTAGAAACAAATGGATGATCGAAAGATCCTTCGCCGGAGCGGCTGCCCGCACCCGCAATACATCGGACCAGTGCAGCGACCCGAAGGCGGCGATCGAACCCATTCTCAGAAAGGAGCGGCGGTCCATGGTGTTAGTGGTTGTACAGAAATTCCTTCGAATTGAGGATAGCCCAGAGCACATCTTGAAGGGCGTGTTTCTTGTCACCGTCTTTTAGCGCCTGGGTGACCGCTTCCTTTTCGCGTAGAGACGGGTAGCGGCTGAGTGTTCGCAGAAAGACAGCCTCGGCGATCTCTTCATCCGGCATCGTCGACCACTTCGCGATCGCGCTGCCTGGAGCCGTCAGTTTCTTCTGAATCGAATCGCCGCTGATCAGGTGCATCGTCTGCACAATATCGGGCTGCGTATCGCGTTCGCAGATGATATCCCGGTTGAGCCTTCCGAATGTTGAAAGCATATAGCTGGAACCTGAATACACCTGCATCGCTCGAGTACCCGGCGGATACCCGGCGAACTTATCTGGCACGCCAGTGGCCTGCGCGATGGCATCAGTCAACGTCTCGGCCATCAAACGGCGCATGTAGTAGCGGGAATAGTTAATGGAGTCTTTCCTATTACTCTCGTTCGGCGCGGCGCTCAGTTGGTAAGTGCGTGAATTGAGAATACGCCGAATCAGCCGCTTGATATCGTATCCGCTCTTGGAGAAATCCGCGGCAAGGGCGTCAAGCAGCGCCGGATTTGTCGGCGGATTCGTGACGCGGAAGTCGTCGACATCCTCGACCAGCCCTCGGCCCATGTAGTGCTTCCACACACGATTGACGAACGCGCGTGCGAGGAAGGGATTGTCCGTGCGCGTCATCCACCTCGCCAGCGCCTCGCGAATATCGGAGTCCTGGCGCTGATCTTCCTTCACGCCGTCGAGATACTTGGGCATAACCGGCTTCTTCGTCTTCGGATGGATGACCTCACCTTCCTCGTTGTAGACGGTTGCGTTCTCATCGTTTTCGTAAACTTCCTTTACGGCCACGCGGGCAAAGAACGCGGCTAAACCGTAGAAATCATCCTGGGTCCATTTTTCCCAGGGGTGGTTATGGCACTTCGCGCACTCGATCCGGACGCCGAGAAATATCTGACTGATGTTAGTCGCATGATCGGCGGCGTTGGAGTCGAACGAGATGTTATAAAACGACGATGGGCCCTTTCCGAATAAATGAGCCCCTTGGCTAAGCAACAGATCGGTAACGATCTTGTCGTAGCCTCGGTTTTCGGCAATCGCCTTTCTGAACCACTCGTAGATGATGCGCCCGCCTTTGGCCCCAGCCTCTCTGGTGCCGGCCCGCGTCAACTCAGCGAATTTCAACGCCCAGAGTTCGGCGAACTCGGGCCCCGCCAGCAGATTATCGATAAGCTGGGAACGCTTTTGCGGGGACTTCGAAGTCAGGAACGCGCGCGCCTCCTCCTCCGATGGCAGTGTGCCGGCGGCGTCAAGATAGACCCGCCGCAGAAATTCTTCGTCGGCGGATAACTCCGAAGGCTCAATGCCTAATCGCTCTAACTTCGCGAAGACGTGTTCGTCGATGAAGTTATAACGGGGAGTCCGGGTCATCGTTGGACGCGCGGCCGGATCGATGACCAAAACGCGCGCTGCCGCGGCGTGGCCGAGCGTGCGAACCATGATGGCGGTCTCGCCGGTTTCGATCGGCGCCGCCAGTCCTCTCGAATCGACGCGCACGATGTCCGGATTGTTGGAGCTGTACTGGACAAGATGTGTGGCATCACGAACAGTGCCGTCGGAATAATAGGCAACCGCAACGATTTGACGCGGCGAAGCACCCCGTCCGGCGATTTGTTCTTTCGGATAGGCTCGCAACTCGACCATTCGCGGCGTGTCCTTCGAATCGAATTGCGCGCCATCTCGAATCCAGTCGACGATCGCCTTGTATTCCATCGAATCCGCTGCAAACCGGAATCCTCCGCCGTGTGCGGCTTGCGCGGTAGCCTTCCGCAGGATAAGACTCTTTTCAGGCGATGACTTATCGATGCGCGGCATGATCGACGCGAAATCGAACTCCGGCTCGTATCCGAACAACGATAACTTGAATCCGCGCTGCCCTCGAATCGATCCATGACAGTTAGCGCCCGTGCATCCGCCCATAGTAAATATCGGCGCTACATCGTTGACAAAGCTCTTTCGAATCGCCGCGCCGGCGGCGCGCACAACGACCGGGACGGTGGTTACGCCGTTCGCGCACTTAGCGGTCACCCAAGCCGCGCCGTTCGACTTCGCCACTATGCGGCTCTTGTCGATCGTGGCGACCTTCGGATTATCCACGGCAAGCACGCATCCGGCCGAATCCGTTACAACCGTCTGCGCGGAACCCGCGCCGAACAACTTGATTTCTGGCGGGTAGACCGCGGGTGCGGCCGCCAACACGGGAGCGATCAGCCAATACAACTTCATTTTCGAATCTCCGTGCGAATCGGAGCGGACTGCCCGATGACTTTACCGGAAACGAGGCCATACAAGGTAACATCGCCAGGCTTCGTAAGAACGACATCGGCTCTTGTCGTCCCTGCCGGAACGTCGAGCGGAGTAACTCCCTCGCCTTCGATGCGCATTGGTTCGTTCGAGTTATCGAGGCGCGTGACGATCGCCGTCACACGCCCGGTGGCGCTGCGCTCCGGAGTCTGAAAGACGACCCCCGGGAGATCGGCGATTGTCGCGAATAGCGCCGGTTCAGCCGCATCTCCGGTCACCCGAATGCGCGACTTCCAGTATCGGGCGCGCGCTTCCCGCTCCACTTCGCGGCCATTCATCGCACCTCGGGCGCGAAACGTTACTTGGTTGAGATCCAACTTGGCGTCGGGTTCTACTTTGAAGATAAGTTCGACATTCGTTCCATCTAAGTAATGCCGCTCTCCGCAGGTACCCGTGTAAGATGTATTTTTCGGTTCGGCGATCGCACTCCGCGCCGTGACCCCACGAGGCAAGTTATCGGCCCACACCTCCACCGGCGTTTTCCAACCCTCCAAACGGCGCACGCGGACGTTCACGATATTGTCACGGCCACGATACAGCGTTGTATGCGCGCCAACTACACGCACCGAAAAGTCGGGCACGGCCTCTTTGACGGTGAGCCGATACAGGTACGAGGCGTCGCCCCGGAATTGTGAATCTCGAATTGCAACCGTGTAGCGGCCCTCCTTCGGCAACGCGACGGTTAGATGGGGATCTAAGTTAGCCGGTTCTTTTCCGGTATTCGTGGTCGGGTCATCCTGCCAAGCGATGCGAGTTCCGTTTTCTTCATAAACAAGGACGATTGGGTCGAGGAGATAACCCAACTTCATCGATTCGACCGACAGCACGATTTGTTTGGGTTGATCGACACGGATGACAAAATAATCGGCGGCTCGGGCGCTGTCGATTACTCCATTGATCGTCGTCCCGAGCTCGACTGGCATGGGATCTTGACGTCTGCGCGCAGTGCCTGGGCTGACGGTCAGTTCGGGGCCGTCGGAGAGGACAAAAGGAATCGGGAGCGCCGCTCCTTGGATGTGCAGAGAGTGTACCCCAGCGGCGGAGGCTAGGGGAATGGCCATCCGAAAGGTCGCCGATTTCTGGTCGTTGCGAACGGCCGTCGCCCGCGCGATGCCGTTGCCGAGCACAAGTTCCTTTGCGTGATCAAGGTTTACGCCGTGGAGGGTTATCTCAACGGTTGATCCCCGCCGCCCGCCCGCGGGCAACGCGAAATCGGCGTGCGGCATCGCTCCGGCGATTAGCCTGTAGTCGGAGTTTTCGGAGCCGCTTTCACCGGTACCGTAGACCCGAAGATAATAAGTGCCCGTTGAATTGAAGGTATGAATGATTCGCGGGTCCTTGAAAGCGTAGTGGTCGTCGCAGTATTCGACCGTCTTGCCATTTGTGTCGAGTAACTCAAGTACGCCATCGAGCGGAGAGCCGTTTCGCGTGGCGAGTAACTCGAAAGTTAGCGTTTGTCTGGCGCTGGCGTCGAATCGAAAGTAATCGTAATCGGCGGCGGTGATCACACCGTTGACTAATGCGGGAAACGTCAACTGGTTCGCCGATGCGAGTTCAGTATTCGGCTCTCTCTCCGTAAGTTCAGCGACATCGGAGATATCGATCCAAGTCAACGTCGATCCGTGCGGTGCAATCAACCGGAGATCGCGGCGGCCGGGCTCGGTAGTCGCCGAAGCCCGCACCGTGATCTTTGCAAGGTAGGCGGATGCATCGACGATTTCGGCGCTCACGCCGTCGCCCGAAATGACGGCGCGTTTCAACTGTTGGAGATTTCGCCCCCGAATCGTGATCGAAGACTCGGAGCCACGCCGCAGTCCTCCCGGGAACACGCCCTGCGCCACGGGTTCGAGCAGAGGAAGATCGGCCGAGACCAGCAGAGGTAGGAACAGGAACAGAAAGACGCGTTGCACCTTACCGGAACTATATCACCCTTATTCTCACGGAAAAATCCTGTCTGTTGGATCCCCCCTTTTGAGTCGAAGAGATAGGCAGATGCTGGATATGTCGCTACCCGCATTGTTGCTCGCCTCCGCCCTACTTCCGTCGGAGGGTGTCGTCTCGGGTTGGTTGCCCGAAGCGGCTGCCGGGAGGTTTTGGGTCATGGGGGACCGATTTCGCGCCGAGGCATCGGATCGGGGCCTGGAGGTGCGGCCCGGCTCCAAATTCACGATGGTCCGATTTCCCGGCGCGCGGCTCCGATGGCGGACCGAGGGTTCGGAGTCGACGATTGTGTCGCGTGCAGGATCTGCCAGTTGGGTGTCTCGCACGGACCTGCGAGCCGTACGTGCCTATCCAGGAATCGACATTGTATTGAGGTCGGGAAGAGGTTCGGTCAAGGCTGAATTCGAGGCCGCCCCGAATGCCGATCTGAGCCGCATCCGCTACTGTTTCTCCGGCGCCCGTCCCCGCGCCGGTCCGACGGCAAAGACATTGATCATTGATGACGATTGGCGGGAAGAGGGCCTGCGCGCTTGGCAGACCACCGCTGATGGCGAGCGCCGGCTCGTTGAAGCCCGCTATATCGTGCGTGGCGAGTGTGTTAGGTATAATTACCGCCGTCGTGTTGATCGCCCTCTGCGCCGCCGCGCTCATGACAAATTCCCTTCGTAAACGCGCGCTTCTAGCACTCGCCGTACTGACCCCCTGGGTCTTCCTGACTTACTTACTCTCCGCCCAGTCCTTTCTGCGGTACCCGTCTTGGAAACTAATCGATAGCTTCGCTTTCTTGTGGATCCTGCTTGCCATTCTCGGAATCGTCCGCACCGCCAAACTGCTGCCTCGAAAGCTGGCGACGCCCGCCGCCGTTGCTTGCGGAACGGTGCTCGCGCTCTCCGGCGCCGCCGGTTTTGTCGGTCAGCACCGGGCCGCCATGGCCCGCCCAGGCGGCTTAGCCGTTTTCAATTCCCCGGATTTTGTCTCCGCGATTAACTATGCCGCTTCCCATCCGGACCGGACCTACTTGGTTCGTGAATCCGACGCCACAGTCGCATCCTGGTTGATCTACCACGCCAGAAATAGCAAAACCTTCGTCGCCGCTCCGGGCTTAAGCGACATCCCACTAACCGGCGGTAAATTCGCTTTCCAGAAGAACTTCCCAGTCACCGGTTCAACCACCCAAATCAGCCGCTTCGGCATTCGCGATGGGTCCACTAACCTCCCGCAAGTCGATATCGCCGTCTCAAACCCGCAGGGTGAGGACCGCCTTCCCTCCGGCGCCGCCTATTGGCTCGGCGACTCGATGCAACTGGAATTCACCCGTTGGGCCTCGAACGCTGCGGCCGCCGAATACCGCCTCGCCTTCCACGCAGAACCCGGCCCCGCCAACCCCGCACGCAACCGCGAATTGGCCCTCGTCAATCTCGCCACCGGAGCACGCAATCAGATCCGCATCGCCGCCGCCGAAACGGTAACGGTCCCCATCATCCTCTCCCCCGGCGCCAACCGCTTCCTGCTGCAGTCGATCGCTCCAACCGAACACCTCGTCAGAAGCGATACCGACCCGCGCAAACATCTGACCTTCGTCCGTAATTTCGCCCTCACACCGACCGGCACGGAAGTCCCGGCCGGCGATCCGCGCCTCACCCCCGCCCCCACCGCCTTCGCGCCTCCGGAACTTCGTTTCACGAACCGCCAGGGCGAAGACCGACAAGGCGCCTTCTCCTGGTTCTGGGTCGCCGACGAAATGACCATCGAGATCGCGCGCGCCGACAACTCCTCGCGCACCCATATCTTCACACTCTCCTTCGACGCCGAGCCGGGTCTCGCTAATCCTTCGAAGACGCGCAAACTCCGCATCGCCGGCAAGACCTTCGACATCAACGGCAGCGGCAGAGTTAAGGCCGAAGTGCCCGCGCCTCCCGGCGTCAGCCAGTGGAAACTACAGCTCGTCGATCCTCCGCCTCAAACCACCCGTATCCCCGGCGACCCGCGCAATCACATGCTCCGCGTCGAGCGTTTCGACATCGCGTTCCTCCGCGAAGCCGGCGCTCCCGTCCCGCTCTCGCCTCGTGAAAAAGCCGCCGCCGCGCCCGCGCGCTGAGCCTCCCGAGACCATTACCACCGCACCGCGAGTTGCCCCGCAGCTAGCGGTTCTCAATCCAACCGCTTCTGAAACCGGTTCACGCTTAGCAGCAACACAACCAGTCCGATCGTCCCCATCGCCAACAACTGCGGCCACAATACTTCCACACCCACACCCTTCAAGAACACTCCGCGCAGAACCTCGATAAAGTACCGGAGCGGATTCACATACGTCACCCACTGCACAACTTCCGGCATGTTCCGTATCGGAAACGTAAAGCCACTCAACATAAACGCCGGTGTGAAAAAGAAGAACGACGACATCAACGCCTGCTGCTGCGTACGGCTCACCGTCGACAAGAACAGCCCCGCGCCAAGCGTCGAAAGCAAGAACACGCACGACGCCCCAAACAACATCGCCACCGTCCCGCGAAACGGCACATGAAACACAATTAGCGCCGTCGTCACCGCCAGCGCCATATCCAGCAATCCAATGATCGCGAACGGAATCGTCTTGCCGAGCATCAGCTCGATCGGTCGGATCGGCGTCACCATCAACTGCTCCATCGTGCCCAACTCTTTTTCGCGCACGATCGCCATCGCCGTCAGCATCAACGTGATCAACGTGATGATGTTCATCACCACGCCCGGTATGAAGTAGTTGCGGCTCTTCAGTTCGGCATTGAACCAGGCGCGCGATTCGGTGCGCAATTTGCCCTGCCCAGTGCGTCCCAACCCGCCGACGATTCGCGTCAAATAGGCGCTCACGATGTTGGTATCGTTCGAGTTCGTTCCGTCCATCAGGATCTGCACCGGCGCCGTTCGGCCGCGCGCCAGATCCTCGCTGAACCCAACGCCCACGCGCACGATCCCCAGCACTCGTCCGCTATCGAGCAGCTGCTGCGCCTCGCTATCGGTGGAAGGCCTCGCAACGATCTGAAAGTACCGCGAATTCCCCAGCGCCGCTTCTAACTCGCGGCTTGCCGGCGAGCGGTCCTGATCCATCCACGCAATGCGCGCGTTCTCGACGTCGAGATTCACCGCGAGCCCGAAAATGATCAACTGCATGACCGGCGGAATAATCACCATCGCGCGCATCCGCGGCTCTCGAAACACCTGTCGAAGCTCCTTCCGAAGTATCGTCGCGATGCGGTCCCAGTTCATTCAAGCCACCTTTGTCCCGACCTTGCGCGTCGCCGCGACAAAGATCACCGCCGAGTATGCGGCCAGGAACAACACCTCGACCCACAACAGATGCAAGCCCTCGCCCTTGAGATAGAGCGCCTTCAGAATCGCGATAAAGTAGCGCGCCGGAAACGCGTGTGTCACGATCTGTATCGGCCGAGGCATCCCATCGATCGAATAGATGAACCCGCTCAGCAGAAACGCCGGCAGAAAGCTCGTCAACATGCCCATCTGATAAGCCAGGAGTTGTGTTCGCGCCACGGCCGATAGAAACACACCCCAACTCAACGCGCCAAACAGGAACAGTCCGCTCGTGAACGCAAGGAAAATCAGGTTCCCTCGCAGCGGAACGTCGAACACAAGCACGCTGACCAGCACCGACGTCACGACGTCGATCGCGCCAAAGGCGAAGTAGGCCGCCAACTTGCCCAGCACGATTTCAGCAGGCCGCAGCGGCGTCGACAACAACTGCTCCATCGACCCGTTCTCCCACTCGCGCGCAATGGTCAGAGACGTCAGCAGCGCCGCGATAATCACCAGAATCACCGCAATCAGGCCCGGAATGATATAGTTTCGCGACTTGAGATCCTCGTTGTACCAGACACGCACGCGCGCCTCGGTCAACGGCGCGAACCCGCCCATCGCCCATTGCCCCACCAGAGCTTCGGCATAGTTGATCGCGATTGAGGCCGTGTTCGAATCGCTCGCGTCCAGCAGTAACTGCACGCCGGGCTGCGCGCGCCGGTTGATGTCGCGTTCAAATCCCGTTGGAATAACAACTGCCAGAATGATGTCGCCGCGATCGATCAGACCGTCGACGCGCGTCGTCGACGGATCAACGCCCCGAATGGCGAAGTACCGCGAGCCCTCGAACTTCGCGCACAACGCGCGGCTGGTTGGCGTCGCGTCCTGGTCGACAATCAGCGTCGGAATCTGATCGACGTCGAGCGACAGCGCATAACCAAACAAGATCAGCATCAACAGCGGCACCATCAGCGCCATGCCCAAACTGCGCGGGTCGCGGACGATATGCAACCACTCCTTGCGCGCCATCGCGCCGACCCGCCGGAGTTTCATCGCGCCGCTCCATCTTCACGCTCGATCGCCGCCACGAAAACCTCTTCCATCGATCGCACGTTCATGAGCCGTTTCAACTCACGCGGCGAGTCCATCGCCACGGCCTTGCCCTTGTAGAGCAGCGCGATCCGGTGGCAATACTCCGCCTCGTCCATGTAATGCGTCGTGACGAAAACCGTTCGCCCCGCCTGCGACAGGTCGTCAATTAAGTCCCAAAACTTTCGCCGCGCGATCGGATCGACGCCGCTTGTCGGCTCATCGAGAAACAGAATCGGCGGATCGTGCAAATTCGCCGCACCCAGAGCGAGGCGCTGTTTCCACCCGCCAGGCAGCAGGCTTGTTTTCATCGTCCGCTGGTCCGCCAACTCGGCCATCGCCAATGCACGCTCAATCCGCTGCGCGCGAATGCTCTTCTCTACTCCATAGATTCCGCAGAAAAATTCGAGATTCTCCTCCACCGTCAAATCGTCGTAGAGGGAAAATTTCTGCGATATGTAGCCGATCGACAGTTTCACGAGTTCGGGCTGCGCCGCGACATCGAAACCGTTCACCGTGGCGCGCCCTTTTGAAGGCGCCAGCAGCCCGTACAAGATACGAATCGTCGTCGATTTGCCCGCGCCGTTCGGCCCCAGAAATCCGAAGACCTCGCCCCGCCGCACGGTCAACGAAACATCGTCCACGGCGACAAAGTCGCCGAAGCGTTTTTGGACACGCTCGATCTCAACGGCGTGCTCAGTGTTCATTGGCGCCCTCGATCACTGAAACGAAAACATCCTCAAGCGCCGGCTCGATTCGCCTCCACTCACTTCCTCCGATCGGCGGCAGCGCGCCGCTCCGCAAAAACACGTGCAGGAACGCCCCAGCCGGCTTAACACTCAACACGCCGGGAGCGCCCTGCAGTTGCGCGCGCAGACCGCGCACATCGGCCGATTCCACTTCGTAACACTCGCCCGGCGTTTGCGCCTTCAACTCCGCCGGCGTGCCAACACGGATCAACTTCCCACGGTGCATGAGCGCCACCCGATGACATCGTTCGCCTTCGTCCAGATAGGCCGTCGTCACCAGAAGCGTCATCCCGCCGCGCACCAGTTCTTCGAGAATCAACCAGAAGTCACGCCGCGAAACCGGATCGACGCCGTTAGTCGGCTCATCGAGCAGCAGCACCTCCGGTGCGTGCAGCAGCGTGCACATCAGCGCCAACTTCTGCTTCATCCCTCCGGAAAGCTTTGCCGCCGGACGCGTGCGGAACGGCGTCATGCGGGTCATCGCCAGCAGCTTCAACTTCAGCGGCCCCAGCGTTGCGTCCTCGACGCCGAACAGATCGGCGTAAAAGTCCATGTTTTCTTCAACCGTCAGGTCTCCGTAGAGGCCAAACTTCTGCGCCATGTATCCGATTCGATCGCGCACCGCGTCGGGATTCGTCCGCACATCGCGCCCCGCGATCGTAATCGAGCCGCCGTCGCCGTCCACCAACCCGGCGAGCATCCGCAGAGTCGTCGTCGTCCCCGCGCCATCCGGTCCGACAATTCCAAAGATCTCGCCACGGGGAATCGATAGATCGACCCCCGCGACGGCCTCCACCTCGCCGAACCGCTTCGCAATCTGGCGCACTTCGATCACTGCGTGGCAATCTCCGCATCCATCGGCATGTTGTTTTTAAGCGCCCCATCCTGATTCGGCACTTCGATCTTGATGCGATACACAAGCTTCACGCGCTCTTCCGGCGTCTGGATCTGCTTGGGCGTGAACTCCGCCTCCGAGGCGATAAACGTAATCGCGCCATCAAACGTGCGGCCGGGTAATGAGTCGGTCGTCAGCTTCACTTTCTGACCCAATTTGACGCGGCCAAGCTGCGTCTCCGTCACATACGCGCGCAGAGTGGGACGGCCCAAGTCGCCGATCGTCAACACGGTCGCGCCGGCGCCGACTACCTCTCCCGGCTCAACAGGGCGCGAAAGAACAATCCCTGCCGAAGGCGCGCGCATCGCCGAATCTTCAAGCTGCGTCGCGGCCAGTCCAGCCTGCGCACGCGCCCGTTCGATCTCAGCTGTTCGAAGCGTCTGTTCCTGCACTTTCCGATCCAACTCGCGGCGGTTCGCTTCGGTCACCTGCGTCGCCGCCCGCGCGCGAGTCAGTTGCGCGCGCGCCAGTTCGATCGATTCCCCGCGCGGCCCTTCCTTGACCAACGCCAGCCGTTGTTCGGCGCTCCGCACGGCGGCCGACAACGAGGTTACGCGCGTCTGCGCCTGATCATAAGCGGCCCGCGAGATGTCTTCGTTCGCAAACAACCGCTGCGCGCGATCGCCATCGGCGCGCGCCTGATCCAGCTGCGCGCGGACATCGTCGAGCGCGGCCTGCGCCTGCGCCACCTCCTGCGCGCGGGAACCGGCTTGGAGATCCCGCACCTGCGCCTCGGCCTGCGCAATCTCGGCGCGCCGCATCGACATCTCGCGCTCCCACGATTCGCGCGTGCGATCCGTATCGATGCGCAACTGCGCCAGCGCCGACTGCGCCGCCGTTACACCGGCTTCATCGCGCGTCTTCTGCAGCTCCAAACTCTGCGTCTCCAACCGCGCCAGCACCTGCCCTTGCGTAACGGCATCGCCTTCCTTGGCATGCAACTCCACCACCCGGCCGGGTGTCTTGAACGCCATGTTGATCTCGATCACTTCGAGATTGCCCGAAAGCCGGATGCGCGTCGGATCCGCCGCTGGAGGCCGCAGATAAAAGTACGCCGCGAGCGCCGCGAGCGCGATAACAACAACTGGAATGAGCTTTTTCATTGGATGATCCTGTGAATAGCGCCGATCGCCGACGCCAGATCGATGCGGGCCTGATTGTATTGATAAAGCGCGAGAATGCGGTTGTCCCGAGCACGTTCGAGCCTGGTCTGCGCATCGACTAGTGTCCTGTCTCATATAACTATGTACATATAGGCAGAGTTGCCTCATACTGGGTCATGTTCACCCCAGCAGCTCCCTTGGCGGTAGAAGCGAGCCAAC
>VFZW01000051.1 GCA_016871055.1 Acidobacteriota bacterium | reverse complement strand
AGTTTGTCCACAAACAGGCCGAAGCGGCTTGGCCCGGCCTGTCGGTCGAGCAACTTCTCGACGAACTGCGTACCGTCCAGCAATTTGTTCTCCTCTACCCGCCCCAAGGAGAAAAAGGGCCTAACCGCGTCGCCACCGTCTTGTCCAAACAATCCCTATCGCAGCACGCTCTCGCCGACGCTCTCGGCTTGGAGGCGCTGTGTAGTACCCAACGTGGGTAATACACCCTTGCCGCTCTAACCCTCGGAAAATCTTTGGCTTAGAGGTCTGCTTGGCCGCTTCGCAGTAAACTCCCGCTAGCGCCCAGTACCACAAACCTCCGTTGTCACGAAGATCCGTGAAGATCGATGGAAGGACGGGTGTGCCGAGTCCGATGATGCGCTGATAGCACGGGTGATAGATCTTGGCTTGAATGGACGAGAGGATTCGCGTATCTTTACGCCATTGGTTGGCTAGTTCATGGAAAAGCTTCTCTAGGCCGGGAATGAACTGCCCTGCGACGGGCGCCTGGCGATCTCCGGATGGAAGTTCCAGCGGCATGCCGGTTGCAGGATAGCGTCAGGCAGTAGGGATTGTCAATTTCAGCGCCGGCGCGGAAGGGTTAGCGGTTCAGCAGCTCGGGCCAGTTGAGGATTAGCTCCAGGAAGCCGGAACTGCGGCTGGGTGCGGCTTCGACGACCGCAATGCGTTTTCCGTCGGCGGAGAGATCGTAGGGATAGCGGTACCACGGCAATGCTTGAATCGCGGCAAAAAACAGTTCGCGGGGCGAGCCCGCCCGTACGGTGCCGCCGTTGAAGCGGACTTCGACCTCCATGAAACGGTCCTCGTTATTGAGATAGACGATCTTCGAGCCGTCGCCGCGCCAACGCGGCCAACGTCCGCCGGTGGTGGAGACTTGCCACTTTTCGCTCGACAACGAGGCGCCGTCAAAGCGGCGGATAAAGATCTGGTCCTGGCCCATTTCGTCCGAGGTGTAGACGATCCACTTGCCCGCCTGCGGGCCAGGTGAAAACTGCGCGTGTATGTCGCCAGAAGTCGATTGAAGAAGGGGTGCGGCGGCGGTCGGATCATCAAGCGGAATGAGCCAAATGTCGCCCCGATCGCCCGCCGGCACGACCGCGCCGATCAATAATTTTCCGTCGGTGCTGATGTCATGCGGAAAGATCGAACCAGTAGGATGAAGGAAGATTTTCTCGGGTTCGGCCGAGCCGTCGGCGAGACGGCGAAAAATGCCCAGACGGCCAGCTTGGCCACCCATAAAGTAGACGTACTTCTCATCGGGAGACCAGACTGCGTAGTAGTCGTTACCCGGTTGATAGGTCAGACGGGACGGCCGGGGATCCTTGGGCGCGTAGAGCCAGATATCGTAGTTGCCGGAACCGAGATCCACCCTGGTGACCGCAAGCCGGTCCGATTTCCGCGAGAGAGCGGGTGAGATGTAGTCGTCCGCCTTCCAGGGCGGCTCAAGCGGAGTCCCGGAAAGACTCTTCCATTGAAATATCGAACCCGCTTCGCTGGAGCCGCCGGAAAGCAGCGCGCCCGTATTCGAAATCGAGAGATTCAAAAAGCCCGGCGTGTAGGAGGAAACGGCGGCTTCCCGGTGGAGGATCGTTCGCGGAGCGCCGGTGAGTTTCATGGCCGAGAGGTCGAATGGTTGCGCGACGAGCGATTTGTCGCGGTGAAAGATGAGATAGCCGTTCGACGTGCCGGGGGCAACCGCGTAGATGGCCTGCGATTGCAATCCGAGAAGTTCGGAAATCGGCTCGATTTTGCGCGGATTGTCGAAAGCCGTCAAATACGGGCCTGAGCGTTTCGGATCTGTCGAACTGAGGAAAAACAGGACGTGTTTGCCATCGGGCAGCGCCTGCGGCAATATGTGCCGCATGTCGCCGCGCGCCGCGTCGAGTTGGGTGAAGGGTTGCGCGGTGCCGCCGGCCGCTGGGACGATGCAGAGCGGCGAACTCAGATTTGAATTAAAGACGATGGACCCGTTCGGCGACCAGGAGCCGCCCCGGCCGCTGGGGACGTGCGTAATCGATTGCATCGCGCCGGTGGTGGTGTCGTACCGTTTGAGCCAGCCGCCTGCGAAGAACCCGATCGAGCGGTTGTCCGGCGACCAGAACACCATCTGCGTTCCTTCAGACCCGTCGATCGCGCGAAGGGCGGGCGAGTCCACTTCGCGCAGCCAGAGCGTCAAGCGGCCGTCTCGTTCGGCGGAGAAGGCGATGCGTTTGCCGTCGGGAGAGATGGCGGCACCGAAGTTTGAAATGTATACGTCTTCCGGAATCGGCACGGCGAGTTGCGCCAGCGGGCGCACCTCCGATGGCCGGACGAAATAGCCGGCCGCCGTGGCTAGAATTGCCGCCGCCGCGATGGGCAGCCATGGGGTGCGGGCTTTTACGGCGGCCTTTTCCTCGGTGACCGCCTTCAGCTCCAGCGCGATGTCCTTCGCCGACTGCCAGCGATCTTCGGGATCCTTGGCCAAGCAGCGGGCGATGATGCGGTCGAGATGTTGCGGAAGACCGGACTTGCGCTTGGATGGTGGCTCGGGTTCGTTGTGCAGAACGTTGGCGATGATTGACGACTGCGATTCACCGGGGAACGCGCGCGCGCCGGTGGCCATTTCGTAGAGCACGGCGCCCAACGCGAAGATGTCGGTACGGCGGTCGACGTCGCGAGCGTCGAGTTGCTCCGGGGACATGTAGGGCAGGGTGCCTTCTATGGTGCTCTCGACGATGTTTCCCGCGGTCACGGTGGTGTCGGTGGAGGCGCGTTCTTTGCGAGTCTGGCGGGCGAGACCAAAATCGAGGACCTTCGCGCCGTTGGCGGTGATGAGAATGTTGCCCGGCTTGAGATCGCAGTGGATGATGCCCTTGCGGTGCGCGGCTTCGAGCGCGCTGGCCACTTCGGCGCCGATCTTCAGCAGGTCTTTCAAGGGCTGCGGCGTTGCCAGCCGCTTGCCTTCGAGGTACTCGAGCACGAGATAGTTCGGTCCGACATCGTAGATGGCGCAAATGTTCGGATGATTGAGCGTCGCGACGACGCGTGCTTCTTTCTCGAAGCGGGCCAAGAACTGCTCCTTCAGAACCTTGATCGCGACGACGCGGCCGAGTCGCGTGTCCTTGGCCTTGTACACGTCACCCATGCCGCCTTCGCCGAGCCGGGAGACGATTTCGTAGGGGCCGAGTTTGGTGCCGGGTGTCAAAATGCGATCTCGTTATTCTACTGCTACAGTAGCGGTTTGTCCCCCGTGTTCCAATTCGCTGTTGACGCCGAGCTTGTGATCGGGCTTGTGTCGCCGGTGGGCATCCGCCATGAGGACATCACCGAGACGCTCGACAATCAACTGGACGCGTTCGGTTATAAAACAAATCACGTTCGATTGAGCGAACAGTTCGAGGCTTTGTACACGGCGATCGGAGAGCCATGGAGTCCGCCCGCGTCGAAGGGCGGCGTCGCGAATTACAAGATGGACGCGGGCAATCTGCTGCGCGAACGGACGCGGCGCAACGACATTCTGGCGCTGGCGGCGGCGGGGAC
Organism: Acidobacteriota bacterium; assembly: GCA_016871055.1. Lineage (GTDB taxonomy): Bacteria > Acidobacteriota > Terriglobia > Bryobacterales > Bryobacteraceae. The sequence goes on along the minus strand of VFZW01000051.1, from coordinate 21,813 downwards.
TATCGCACGCAATCGCGGGCCGCGACAGCGCACGGCCCACATCATCACGAGTTTAAAGCGGCCCGAAGAGGTGGAAACGCTGCGGCGAATCTATGGTCCCGGCTTCTATCTGCTCAGCCTCTCGGCGTCGCAGGGTTCGCGCCGCGCCTACTTCGAAGAACGGCACGTAGAGGACGCCGCGAAGCTGATCGAAAAGGACCGCTCCGAACAATACGAGTGGGGCCAGCGCATGCAGGAGACGTTTCAACTCGCCGACTGTTTCGTTAGCATTCAGGATGACCCCGCCGAACACAAGCGCCAACTGCAACGGTTCCTGAACATGATCTTCGGCTGTCCGACGGCGACGCCGACAACGGCCGAACACGCGATGTTCACGGCATATGCGGCGGCGCTGCGTTCGGGCGACCTGTCGCGGCAGGTGGGTGCGGCGATTCTCGATGCGAACGGCGATCTGCTCGCCGTCGGCCACAACGAAGTGCCGAAACGGGGCGGCGGGTTGTATACGGCCGACGACGCCGAACGGGCGCGCGATATCGAACTTGGTCACGACGCGAATGAGTTGGCGAAAGACGAGATGCTGCGCGCGTTGGTGACAGCGCTGGGGCGGCCGGAACTCTCTCCCGCCGAAGCGCGCGCGTTGGTGAAGCCGACGGGGCTGCGCGACATCACCGAATTCGGCCGCGCGGTGCATGCCGAGATGGAAGCGCTGCTGGCATGCGCGCGAACGGGGCGGAGTCCGCGCGGCGCGACGTTGTACACAACGACGTTCCCCTGCCACAACTGCTGCCGGCATATCATTGCGGCGGGGATTGAGAAAGTGTACTTTGTCGAGCCGTATCCGAAGAGCAAGGCGGGCACGCTGCACAACGACGCGATCTCAATCGACGAACCGCAGGCCGGCAAGATTCCGTTTCTTCCGTTTATCGGCGTGGCGCCTCGGCGGTACTTCGACTTCTTCTCGATGACGTTGAGCCTGGGCCATTCCATCGAGCGCAAGCGCGACGGCGTGGCGGCGAAGTGGAGCCCGGCCGATGCGAGCGTCCGCGTGCCGATGCAGCCGAATTCCTACCTGGAGCGGGAACAACTGGCGATGGAAGAGATTCGCAACGCGCTCTCGCGCAAGTAACATGGGTGGGGATGACTCGCCGCACCTTTCTTTCTCTTTCCACAGTGATGGCCGCGCAGCACGCGCGGCGGCCGAACGTGATCGTTTTCATCAGCGACGATCAAGGCTATGGCGATCTGTCGCTGCATGGCAACACGCATCTGCAAACGCCGAACCTCGACCGTATCGGCGTCGAAGGTGCGCAATTCACGCAGTTTCAGGTGTGTCCGGTGTGCTCGCCGACGCGGTCGAGCTTGATGACGGGGCGGTACAACTACCGCACGGGCGTGGTCGATACGTTCTTGGGGCGGTCGATGATGGACCCGCGCGAAGTCACCGCGGCCGAAGTGTTCGCGGCGAACGGGTATCGCACGGGGATCTTCGGCAAGTGGCATCTCGGCGATAACTATCCAATGCGAACGATCGACCAAGGCTTTCATGAGTCGCTGGTACACGGCGGCGGCGGACTGGCGCAACCGAGCGATCCTCCCGGCGGCAATCACTATTACGATCCGGTGCTGGTGCGCAATGGGAAGCACGAAAAGGTCCCAGGCTACTGCACCGACATTTTCTTCCGCGAGGCGATGGCGTTTATCGACCGCAACAAGGCGAAGCCGTTCTTCCTTTATATTCCGACGAACGCTCCGCATACGCCGCTGGAGATCGACGACAAATACGTCGCACCGTTTAAGGCGAAGGGTCTTGATGATGTGACGGCGAAGGTTTATGGTATGGTCAAGAACCTCGACGACAACGCCGGCGCGCTGCTCGCGGATCTTTCGAAGCACGGGCTTGCGCAGAACACCATCGTTATCTTCATGACCGACAACGGTCCGCAACAGCCGCGTTATGTCGCGGGAATGCGCGGGCGCAAGGGGACGGTGTATCAAGGCGGCATCCGCGTACCGTTTTTCTTCCGCTGGCCGGCGCGGATTAAGGCGGGCGAAAAAGTCGGACGCATCGCGGCGCATATCGACGTGTTGCCCACGTTGATCGACGCGTGTGCGCTGAAGCCGCCGAAGAATGTGAAGTTCGATGGCATCAGTTTATGGCCTTTGCTGACGGGCGCGCCGCCGTCGTGGCCCGATCGCGTGATTCACACACAATGGCATCGCGGCGATGCGCCCGTGCTGTTTCAAGCGCATGCCGCGCGGACGCAGAAGTGGAAGCTGGTCAACGGCGTCGAGCTGTACGACATGGAGAACGATCACAACGAGACGACCGATGTCGCGGCGAAGAATCCGGATGTCGTCGCGCGGCTGCGTCGATCGACCGAAGAATGGTTTCGCGATGTGGCGTCGACGCGCGGAGGTTACGAACCGCCGCGCATTTCGATCGGCACGCCGCATGAAAATCCGACGCTGTTGACGCGGCAGGATTGGCGCGTGGATCCGGGGCATTGGGAAGTGGACGTGAAGTCGAAGGGAAGCTACGACATTACGCTCCTCTGCGACGAGACGGCCGCGGCGGCGGCGGCTTCGTTGCAATTTCAATCGCTGCGGTTAAACGCGGAACTGCCCAAGGGCGCGACGCGGCATGAATGGAAAAACGTCTCGCTGCCGATTGGCGCGGGGCGTTTGCAGCCAGCGCTGATTGTGGGGAATAAGCCGGCGATCGTTCTGTATCTAGAGGTGAAGAAGAACAATGCTCGATAACAAAGTGGTGATCATCACGGGTGCGTCCGGCGGGCTGGGTTCGGTGGTCACGAAGGCGTTTTTGGACGCGGGGGCGCGGGTGGCGGGAGTCGACCGCAGCGCGCATTCGAACAACGCGGCGCATCCGAATCTTACGCATTTCGCGGTGGCGCTGGATAACGCCGGCGCCGTCGATATGCTGGTGCGCGATGTCGTGAACTTGTACGGCAAGATCGATGCGGTGGTGCATTTGGTGGGCGGCTTCGCGGGCGGCCAGCGCGCCGATGAGACGAGCGACGAGACGTGGGAGAATATGATCGCGATTAACCTGCGGCCCGCGTGGGTGTTGAGCCGCGCGGTGTTGCCGATGATGCGTGAAGCGAGGCGCGGGGCGTTCATTGCGATCGGCAGCGCGGCGGCGTTGGAACCGGCGCCGATGCTCGGCGCCTATGGCGCGTCGAAGGCGGCTCTGATAAGCCTGGTGCGCACGATCGCGGCCGAAAGTAAAGAGTTTGGGGTCCGGGCGAATATCGTATCGCCGAACACGATGGACACGCCCGCCAATCGCTCCGCGATGCCGGATGTAGACCCCGCCGTATGGGTACAGCCCGCGAATGTGGCGAGTTTATTGGCTTGGCTCGTCAGCGATGCCGGGGCCGAGGTTAGTGGCGCTGTGATTCCTTTGCCGGGGCGGGGCGCGTAGACTAGTGTTGAATGATCTCTCGCGATGAGTTGGTAGCACTCATTTCCGATCTTGAGTCGAACCACATCGAGAGCACGCGTTCCACATGGGACGCGGACAAGTTCTCGCAGGGCGTCGCTGCATTTTCGAACGATCTCGGCCACACCAATAAGAATGGCTATACCTTGATCGGCGTTGAGGATGACGGGAAACTATCCGGCCTCTCCGCGACCGATGAGCAGTTGAAGCAACTGGGCGAACTCCGCGCACACGGCAATATCCTGCCCCAGCCACTCATCGAATTCGAGTGTTTTCACCTCGACGGGGGCGATGTGATTGTTCTTGAGACCAAGCCGCACCCTTTGCCACCGGTTGCATACAGAGGGCGCGTCTATATTCGCCTCGGTCCGCGCAAAGCGGTTGCATCACGCGAGGAGGAAGCGATTCTGTCGGAGAAGCGCGTCTCGTCGGCGCGATCGTTTGATGCGCTGCCGTGTATCGGAAGCGTGTTGAACGATCTGGCGTTGGATCTGTTCACGCTCAACTACCGTCACCGTGCGATCGCGGCCGAAGTCATCGCCGAGAACGAGCGCTCGATTGAGCATCAACTCGCGTCGCGGCGGTTTTTTGACTTGTGCCGCGGTGAGCCGACCAACGCCGCGATCCTGCTGTTCGGCAAGAACCCGACGTACTTTCTCCCGGGCGCCTACGTGCAGTTTCTTCGCATCCGTGGGAACGATGTAGTCGAAGAACGGAGTTTATCGGGCGATTTGCTTGGCGTCCTGCGCGCAATCGACACTGTCATCGATAGCCATGTTCATGAGCGGCCGGAGTTCGTTACGACGCTGCGCGAGAAGACAGCGGGAGACTACCCAAGGCTCGCGGTCCGCGAACTCGCGATCAACGCGGTCCTTCACCGAAACTACGAGACAAACGCTCCGGTGCGCCTCTATTGGTACGATGACCGGATCGAGATCGATAATCCGGGTGGGCTCTACGGACAGGCGGCGCAGGGGCAGTTTCCGGAGCGAACGGACTATCGCAATCCGACCGTCGCCGAAGCGTTGAAGAATCTTGGCTACGTCAATCGATTTGGGCGCGGCGTCATTCGCGCGCAAGAGGCGCTGGCCGCCAATGGCAATCCTCCCGCGGAATTCGACACGGACCATGCGCACTTCAAGGTGACGCTGAGGGCTCGCCAGTGAAGTCGCTTGCCGTCGTCGATCTCGGGCGCGGAAATCTGATTGCGACGCATTTAGCGGCAATGTTCGACGAGCTTGGCGTAGGAGTGAGGGTTGCGCCAGATGGAGTGTTTCGCATCATCGCGGCTGACGCCAGACGACTGCCCGCGGTCGATGCCAATGGCGCGTTAGGCTATGTCGTCGTTGACGGGAACATCGACGACGCACGCATTCCGGCGGAGGCGCCGGGGTTGATCGCGCGCATTCGAGCTTATCCGGGGCTTGAGTTCCTTGCCCGCGCAGCCGGAAAGCCGATGTTCCTGCTTTCACCCGCGGACGGCGCGACGGGCGGGAACGCGTTGGCGGTCGTCGAGTGCTACGACGTCTACAAACGGCTGGCCGAGGAAGTTTTGAAGCGCCTGGAACACTGAGTATCATTGAAGTTCACCCATGTTTCGCCTAGCCTTCCTCCTCTGCGCCCTTCCGCTCTTCGCCGCCGAACTGCGCGTGATGACTTTCAACGTCCGCTATCCGAATCCAAAGGACGGCGAAGACGCTTGGGACAAACGCAAGGACCTGCTCGTCGACACCGTGCGGCGCTACAAACCCGACCTCATGGGCACGCAAGAACTGTTCCACGAACAGGGCGAACACATCGTCGCGGCGTTGCCGCAGTACGCGTGGTTCGGGCTCAGCCGGCGCGGCAACAAGGAAGACGAACACATGGGCGTGTTCTATTTGAAGGCGCGGTTGCGGCCTGTGTCGACAGGCAACTTCTGGTTGTCGGAGACGCCGGATAAAGTGGGCTCGTCGTCGTGGAACATGAGCCTGCCGCGCATGGTGGCTTGGGCCGTGTTTGAAGACCTGATGACGAAGAAGCAGTTCGGCTACTTCAACACGCACTTCGCGCACCGCAAGGAAGACGAAGAGGCACGCAAGAAGTCGGCGGCGGTGATTGCGGCGCGGATGCCGAAAGACGGCGCGTTTCTGTTGACCGGCGATTTCAACGCGCCGGCGCGCGGCGATGTGTACAAGATTCTTGTGCCCGCGTTGACCGATGTGTTCAGCGTTGCGAAAGAGAAAGACGGGCCGGAGGGCACGTTCCATGGGTTCAAGGGCAATCCCGGCAAAGACCGCATCGATTGGATTCTATTCAAAGCGCCGTGGCGGGTGAAGAAGGCCGAAGTCATCACGCGATCGAAGAACGGGCGCTATCCCAGCGATCACTTCCCGGTGTTGGCGATCTTCAGCCTCTGAGCCTCGACGGGAACAAGCGGCGGGCGCACGGATTCGGCGCACCAGCCGTATAGTTGCGCGGTGATCGGCCCACAGATGCGGCCTTGGCAGGCGCCCATACCGCAGCGGGTTTGCAGTTTCGCCTCGCGCCAGGTGCGGTGGGGATCGAGCGTCTCGCGCGTGACGTCTTCGCAGCGGCAGACGATGGTATCGGGGGTTGCGAGGGCGGCGAGCGCGGGATCGAGGCGAAACGTTTCGGCGAGGTCGCGCACGAAGGCGCGCGAGGGGGACTTTGGCGGCGTTAGACCCGATGCCGCCAGTCCGGCGGCGCGGCCTTCGGCCAGCGCTTTATCGAGGCCTCCTATGCCGGTCGGCTCACCCGCGCAATACACGTCGGGGATCGAGGTCATCTGCTTGCTATCGACGGCGACGAACCCATCGTCGATGCGGCAGCCCAACAACCGCGCGGCTTCGGTGTTGGGGATGAGGCCGAAACCGCAGGCGAGGAAGTCCACGTCGAGGGCACGGCCGTTAGAGAGCGTGAGCTTGCCACCGTCAAACTTGATGGGCCAAGCACCGGTGATTTGCGGGACGCCTAAGAGAGACGCTTTCAGCGCGATCGCTTGCGGCAGCTTGGACGGATAGCGCTTGAGGAATGCCAGTAAGCGTTGGAGCGGCGCTTGTTCGACGACCGCGAGGACCTTCGCGCCGTTCTTTCGCAACGTCGCGGCGACGGCCATTAGCAAAGGTCCAGAGCCCGCGACGACGACGCGTTTGCGCTTCACTTCAAGCCCGCTCTTCACCAGCGCTTGCAGACCGCCCGCGCCGAACACGCCCGGCGATGTCCAACCCGGAAACGGTACGAAGAGTTCGCGTGCACCCGTGGCGAGGATCAGTTTGGGCGCTTCGATGATGCCGGCGCGATCGGTGTGCAGCGTGAAGTGATCGGTGATGTGAAAGACGCGTGCCGCGGCGATGAAGGTGATGTTTGAGCCGATCTCGATTTGCGGCGCGGCTCGCCAGATCTGGCCTCCGGCGCGCGGGTTGTCGTCGATCAACGCGACGCGTTTTCCGGTGATCGCCCGCGCGGCGGCGAGTCCCGCCGGCCCCGCGCCGAGGATCGCGATGTCATACTTCGACACGCATGCCCTCCTTGCATTCGGTCTGGCAGGCGAGTTGATGGCGCGCGCCGTCGATCGTCACACGGCACGCCATGCAGACGCCCATCGCGCACAGCGCGGGCGCGGCGATCCCGTTGTTCCAAAGCGCGGCGAGGACGGTGGTGTTTTCGCGCACTTCGACGTCGCGGTTATTAATCGTTACGTGCACAGAACCTCCTCGCGTCGTAGGGTTCGGGCGGAATCGGCGAGGGCGTTCCGAGCACAGCCGCAGCCAATATTTTCGCGGTTCCGAGCGATGTTGTCACGCCAAGGCCCTCGTGGCCGGTGGCCAAATAGAGTCCCTCACCGTACTTGCCGATCAGCGGCAGTTTGTCGGGCGTTGACGCGCGGAAGCCGGTCCAAGTGCGGATCACGTTGCACTGGGCCAAGGCCGGCATATATTCAAACGCGCGAGCCAGCATGCGCGCAAGAATCGGGTCATCGATTGCACTATCGTCAACGCCATACTGCCGTGACGAACCGATCAACAGCTGGCCCGTCGGCCTCGGCTGCACGTTGAACGCAACCGATTCGTTCGACTCGCCTTGCGCGCTTTGCAAGTAGCTGAGCTCGATGATCTGATGGCGCGCGAAACCGGGGTAGCGATCGGTGATCGCGAGATGACCCTTGCGCGGCCGCACCGCTAGGCCATCGATCAACGACGATGCACCGGTTGCGAGTACGACGGCGCCCGCCCGGAGCACGCTCCCATCGGCCAAACGTACACCGCCATCGATAAGTTCAACAACGCGGCCGTGGGTGACACGCACATCGGCCAGCATCCATCGCGTGGCGACGGGAGCGTAGACAACCGCATCGCCCGGCGCGCGTAAGCCGCCCGCCAGACCGGGGCGCAAGTGCGGTTCCACCTCGTACAACGTGGCGTCATCGAGCAACTCGGCTTGCAATCCGTGCTTCCGATAGACCGCGAGCTTCTCTCTCGCGCCAGCGAGTTCGACATCGTCGGCAGCAACCCACAACGTGCCGCACTTCCAGAATTCGGCTGGCGCCGGCAACTGCGGCGCTATTGAGTGCCAAAGCGCAACACTCAGCTTCGTCAGCGCGAGTTCGGGCTCGTTGTCATCGAGCACAAGCAGATGCCCCATGCCTGCGGCGGTCGCGCCGCCACCGATCAAATCCCGCTCCACAACGGCCACCTTCACACCCGCGTTTCTCAACTCCCGGGCACACGCCGCGCCGACTATCCCGGCGCCGACAATGAGCACATCGGGCGTCACACGCGAATGCCATCGACGAACGGATCCGCCGGATCGAGTATAAGTTTGCCGTGCGCGCTGATCCACGCGCGACCTTTTATGACGGGCCGGATGTGTTCGCCGTCGAGAGTGTACGATCCTTCGAACACGCTGCCGACGATGCTCTCCTGCCGCCACACTTCGCCCGGTTGCAGCTTGTGATCGGCGGCGAGACAGGCAAGTTTCGCCGATGTACCCGTGCCGCACGGCGAGCGGTCGTACGCCTTGCCGGGACAGAGCACAAAGTTCCGTGCGCCGGCGAAGAGTTCGATGTGATCGATGACCGCGCCGTTCTCGCCGGTGACGCCTGCGCGTTCGAGCGCCCGCCGAACGCGCCAAGAAAAATCCGTGAGCGCTTCGACGTTCGCGAGTTGCAGATTCTGCCCGTGATCGTTCACGAGGAAGAACCAATTGCCACCCCAGGCGACGTCGCCCGTGATTGGGCCGAATCCCGCGACATCCACCGTAACCGCGTGGCGATATCGATACGACGCCACATTGCCGATCGACACCTGGCCGTCGTCGTGAAGTGTCGCCGCCACACGCCCGACGGGCGTATCGAGCGAGTGCTCGCCGGGTCCGATGCGGCCGAGATAGGCGAGTGTCGCAATCACTCCAATCGCACCATGGCCGCACATGCCCAGGTAGCCGACGTTGTTGAAGAAGATGACGCTATCGGACTCGCACAGCAACGCACCCACGAGCACATCGGAACCGCGCGGCTCATTGACGACGGCCGATCGAAACGTATCAAACTCGCCGCGGAAGCGCGCCAGCTTTTCGGCGAGCGTGCCGCCCCCGAGATCGGGCCCTCCGGCGATGATCGTGCGAGTCGGCTCGCCGCCCGTATGTGTGTCGACGAACTCGACGGTGCGCATGACTACAGCGCGGGCCGCGTGGCGATTGCGTCGCGAATTATCTTGAGAATGCGCTCACGCTCGGCGCCTTCGAGTGCAAGGCGCGGCGGGCGCGTGATCTCACTGCATAGTCCCGTCTCTTGGCACGCGAGTTTGATGTACTGCACCAGCTTCACATGCGTGTCGAGGTGCAGCAGCGGCGTGTACCAGCGGTAGAGATCGCGCGCTTCGGTCCACTTGCCGGCGAGCATCAGATCCCACAGCGCGCGGTTCTCATCGGGGAAGGCGTTGACCAGACCGGAAACCCAGCCCGTAGCGCCGAGCATGGCCGACTCCATCACGAGATCGTCAACGCCGGAGAAGATGAGGTAGTGATCGCCGGTGAGGTTGTAGAGATCCGTGATCCGCCGCGGATTGTCCGACGATTCCTTGATACAGACAAGCGTGGGCTCGTCCATCAGCTCGACGAACATTTCGGGCGTGATGTCGACCGAGTACGACGGCGGATTGTTGTAGACCATGATCGGCAGCGACGACGCGCGCGCCACGGCGCGGAAGTGCGCCATCGTTTCGCGTGGATCGGACTTGTAGACCATGGCGGGCAGAACCATCAGGCCGTCAAGCCCAAGTTTTTCGCAGTCGCGAGCGAAACGGCAGGCCAGCGCGGTCGTGGTTTCGGCGACGCCGGAGAGCAGCGGCACGCGCGCGGCGATCGCTTCCTTCGCGGCTTCCAGAACCATCAGCTTTTCGGCGTACTCGTGGGAACAGTTTTCGCCGACGGTGCCGAGCGCGATCATGCCATGCACGCCGGCCTTGATCATTTTGTCGAGGTGCGACTGGTACGCGCCGAGGTCGTGCGAGAAGTCGCTTTTGAAGTGTGTTGTTGCGGCGGGAAAAACGCCGTGCCAGTTGGGTTTCATGTCGGCCAGATTGCAGTGTACCGTGACGGCGTTATCCTGACCAGATGAGAAAGCGCGTGCCGGTGATGCTCCTTGCGCTCTGCGCCTGCGGCGTACCCGAGGCGCCGGGTGGTTCGTCGGCGAGGGTACGCGCGCAGTTTGACGCGGCCAGGTCCTCGGCGCGATGGCATCCCTGGGGGGCCGCCGAACAGGGCCGTCTGGGGATGGTCTTTGCGGCATATCAACAAAACGACGCGGCGGCGAAACTGTTCGACCGCGCCCGCGAGCTGGACGCCGCGGAGTTTCGGTGGCACTATTACGCCGCGGCGCATTTTGCATTGGCGAAGTTGTATCGAAAGTCCGGTGACGAGGCGGACGCGGTCCGGCATGAGGCGCTTCATTCCAAACACAGGGTGGTACAGCCGCCAGAGGACGATCCGTTGCTGGCGGCGCTGAACGACCTGGATCTTGGCCCGCTGGCCGAAACGCGACGCGGGTTCGCGGCCATGGATAAGGGCCGTTTCGAAGACGCCTCCCGTCATTTTCGGAATACGATCGAGGCCGCACCCGCCTCCGATGCCGCGCACGCGGGCCTGATCCATATCGCCTTCAAGACTGGCCAGTGGCAACAAGGTTCGGCACAGTTTGCAACGGCGACGCAGGCCGAGCCGCGGGCGCTCTACAGCCGGTTGTACTACGCGAAAATTCTGGAAGCGGAGTCGAAGAAGGGCGAAGCGTTGGCGATTTGGCGGGAGGCAATCGCGATCAACCCCGACTTTGGAGAAGCGCACCTGATGGCCGGCATGCTGGCCGAGGAGACCGGCGACGGGCCGGCAGCGACGCGACACTTCCGAGAGGCCGTTCGAACCGGATCGAACCCGCGCGAGGCGCACTACCTTCTGGGGCGGCGGTTGTTCCTGGAGGGCGTCGTCGAGACTGCGATCGCGGAGTTGCGTCTAACGCTCGAACCAGTAGACGAAAAAACTCCGCGGTATCTTCTCCTATTGGCCAGCGCGTTGGAACGCACTGGGCGGAAGGGAGAAGCCGCGGAGTTTCGAAAGCGAGCGGGGCGGTAGACTAGCGCTTGCGCCGAAGTGCGGCGATCGCGATCAAGCCGAGGGCGCTGACGGCAAATGTTGCTGGCTCGGGGATACCGTTTTGCGCATCCTCCAGCTCCAGGTTCAGCGTCCAGCTACCGAGAGTGCCGACGTCGCCAGCCGCGCTGTCCTGCAGCGAAAGGCGCCAAGTACCGGCGGCGGATATGCCGTTGAAGACGTTTGCAATCAGGATCGCTTCTTCGTCGGTCGCGCCGTTGTCCTGGGATGCCCGGTAACTACCCGCAGGTATTACGCCGGGACAGGAAACGCCGAGGGTGTTGGTGGCCGAGTCGATGAAGGAATAATCTCCGCTGAAGTTGCCAGAGCAACCGAAGCCCGTCGTCGTTCGTCCAGGCCGGTTGAACAGAAACGTGGTCGTTGCGGAGTCGACGTGGGTGATGGTTGCGTTCAGATCGCCCATCCAGGTGTGCGAAAAGGTATTCAATGAGACGCTGAACCCGCCGACAATGGTGCGCGTGTCGGAAACGACGATATCAATGTTGACGCTGGAATTGTCTGGGATGGCTGTCGGACCGCCGACAGAACTCTGTGTGAAAGGCGCAGCCTGCGTAAGGCCAAGCGCGAGGAAAGTGACAGCTAACGTTTTAATACTCAAAATGGTCCTCCTCTTAATCGGCGCGATAAGCGTTGAGCCGCCAAACTGCGGGGCAACTCGCGGTCCACTGTTTGGGAAACCGGACCCGGATCGCTGCCGAAGGATTCGTCGGCCTTTTTGTTGCGGGCGGTGATTACACAACCTGACTGGCTTACCTCAAATGAACCGGCTGCGTGAAGGCGCCGTTGCCGGCCGAGTCCCACACCGCAAAACGCACCCACTTCTTGCCCGCGGTGTTGAACGGAATGCTGAACTTGTGGCTCGACGCCGGAGGCTTGTCGCGCAGATCGATGATCTGGCGGTCAACCTTCGCGCCGTCGCTCCACACAAGTTCGGCGAACTCGGGCGGAAAACGCCATTCGGCTTCGGCGGTGAACGTGCCGGCATTCAGCGCCCAGTTGCGAAGCAGAACTTCGCCGGTCGTAACGAAGAAGTCGCCCGCGCGCAAGGCTTTAACGACGGGCGTCCAGCCGTCCTTGAACTTCGGCACGCGGTCGAGCTTCACGTAATTCACCATGAGCTGCGGATAGGTCTCGTCGTCGGGGTACTTCATGTAGGTGTCGCCCTCGGCCAGCATGTACTTCGGCGCGCCCCAGTTGTTCATGTCGTCGAGCAGTTCGAAGCAGCGTTTCTCGCAGATGCGCTGCTCGGAGAGATCGACCGGCAGCGATTGAAACGACCCGCCGAGGAAGCGGTCGCTCTTAAAGAAGTCGCGGTCGCGCACGGCGTCGGGGTAGCCGGTCGAGCCCTTCGTGCGCGGATGCGTCTGCCACACGAGGCCGTTTTCGCGCTTCAGAAATTCAAGTTCATCGGCGGCGGAATCGGTGTGATAGACCTTGCCGTAGCCGGCGATGTCCTCGACGAATGGCTGCTTCTCCTTGGGTTTGCCGTGCGTGTAGTAGATCGGTCTGGGGAATAGGAATAGGTAGTGGCCGCCGAAGCGCGCGTCAGGCTCTTCACCGGGAATCAGCAGCAGATCTTTGCCGGAGAATCGCTCGCAGCCCTGGAAGTAGACCTTCTGTTCGTCGAGCCGGACCTTGCCGGTGTCGGTCGCATGGGAGTCGCTGTGGAAGTCAGCGAGGATGGCGATGTTGACGCCGAGATCGCGGAAGACGGGAAGCCACGTGGGCTCGAAGTCGAGGGTGCCGAGGTCGGTCAACTGCTCGTTGTAGTGGAAGTGGAAATGGCTGACCAGCACCTTGTAGCCAGGCAGCGGTTTGTAGACGTCGTCGTTGGTCAGCGCCATTACGGCTTGCTGTGTGGCGCTGCCGTCGGTGTTGCTGAGGTAGTAGTAAACCGGCATGCGCTGCATCGTGCCGGCGGGCGCGTTGTAGAGCGCGAAGTTGTGCGTGTGCGAGCGGGTTTGACTGACGCGGCGGTTCCACACCGCGTCGGAGACGCCCCACGGTTTCGCGCCGACCTCGCGGTCGTTCTGCCGCACGCCGATCGCGGCCTTCGTGTTGCTCTCCTTGCGGTAGTAGACGTAGCCCAGGTTCGTCTCGATCTCGCGCGACCAGAAGAACTTGTGCGACGGCGGGAAGACCGCGATCGACCCGCCGTGCGTCTCGAGAATCGCCAAGCGATTGCGCGCGCGCAGCGCGACCGAGTCGTCGTTCACGGATCCGCCAAAGGCGTAGTGCTGCCAGCCGCGCGCCGTGTCGCGCCACACCATGCGCGTGTTTTCGCCGATCGCGAAGCCACGCAGTCCGCCGTTGTATTTGTAGGCGACCGAGGGCTGCCCGGTCTTGGCGATCGCTTCCTGCCGCATCAGGTTCGAACCCTTGTACGCGGTGAAGCGCAGCGATCCCGCGAAGCTGCCGGCTTCGAAGCCGTTGAACTCCACCTCGACGCGCGCGCCCGCCGTGCGGACGACGCAACTCGTGGTCTTGAACTTCGCGGCCGAAACCTGAATTTCTTCCGGTTTGCGCGGGAGATCGAGATTGGTGTTCAGGCGTCCCGGCACCATGAGCGGCGCGTCCCAAAACGCGTTCCACTTCTCGCGGTTGATAACATCCGGCGTGAGCGCCACGCCAAGTCCTTGCAAGGGCTGCACTTGCTGCGTCGTCATGCGGCGCAGAGCGGTCGTGAGCTGATACTCCGGCTCCAGATCGCGCCCGAGCACCGTCGCGCCAACGGCCAACTGCTGAATCACCGGCACGCCGTTCCGAATATCGAACCGCGCGCGGAGGCGTTCGTTTTTCTCGCCCTGCCAGGAAAGCTCAAGGGTCCCGAGACGCATCTGCGCCGCGATGCCGTCCTGCGGTTTGTAGGCGCCGAGATCGCATTTGATCTCGGCGTGAAGGGCGAGCGTGGCGAGGAGCAATCGATACATGGCACGCATCCTAACATGTTTGTGATGAGTTACAAGCCGATGCCCATTACCGCCGGCACACGTCTAGATCCGGTCGCGGCGCTGAATGATCCGAGTATCGTCGCGCTGTTCGATGTTAGCGAGAACTACTTCGTCACGAAGCTTGTCGACGGTGAATCGCTACGTAGTGTCGACCTGCCGGCCCTTGCAAGGTTTCTAAGCGTCGCCATCACCCGCGACGGTATCTGCTATGTTCCAGCGAAAGGTATTCCCGGCGCGGGTGGCTATTTCGCTCGATGGCACCACGCCGATTTGGGGTCAGACCGACACGACCGGCGGCGATCTGATGCTGATGCGGCGTCTGGCGGATTAGAATGAAAGCGTGGAACGCATCCGCGCGGAGGATTTGGTTGGCGACGAGTGGGCGGAGTGGTATGCGCTGACGCCGGAGGAGCGGTGGCGGGAGTCGATGAAGCTCTGGGAATCGTTCCTGGCGCTAGGAGGATCGCTTGACCCAGAAGCTGATACACAGAGCCCTTTCTTCGATCGCGAAGAGTGGCGCGCGAATCTTACTGATCGGCGGCCAGGCTTGCGTGTTCTACGGCGCGGCGGAGCTTAGCCGCGACATCGACCTGCTGATTTATCCCGATTCGGAAACCTTGGATCTTCTTCGTGCCGCGCTGCAAGAACTGCAAGCGGTTCCAATCGCGGTTCCCGATCTCAGTCCCGAAGTGCTACTTCGCGGCCATGCGGCACACTTTCGTTGCAAGCGCGAGGATGTCGCGGAGTTGCGCATCGATGTCATGGCGGTACTCCGGAATTGCGATGGATTTGAGAAATTGTGGCAACGCCGTACGGTTCTCGATGTCGATGGCATGGTCGTGAATGTTCTCGCAACCGAGGATTTGGTTCAGGCAAAGAAGACACAGCGAGATAAAGACTGGCCAACGGTCAGACGACTAGTTGAAGAGTCGTACCTCCGAAAAGAAGCTGTGCTTTCGCCGTCGAATATTTCATTCTGGCTACGCGAGTTGCGCACGCCCGAACTGCTGATAGAGGCCGCGAAACGATTTCCCGAAGAGGCCGCCGATCTCAGCGCATCACGGCCAGCCTTGCGCGCCGCGATCGAAGAAAACAAGGCGTCAATGACGAAATACTTGGCCGAAGAATTGGCGTTGGAAACAGAGCGGGACATTGCCTACTGGGAACCCCTAAAAAAAGAACTCGAAGCCTTCCGCGCAGCCAAACGGATAGACCGCAACTCTCCTTCGTAAATAGTGTTAGGCTTTGGCAAGAGGATTGGGTGTAATGAAAATCCAACATTTCGTACTCCTGCTGACGGGCAGTCTGTACGCGCAGATCTCGGGCGAGAACTGTACCTTCACCGCGAACCCGGACGAGTTCCTGCTTCGCGAGGAACGCACCATCGCCGATGTTCACCTACGCGCGATGAAATACGCGAGCAAAGCGGCCACCAAGTCCGCCAGCGCCGCCGATCTGCCCTGGCGCAACTTCATCGATGAAGAGATCCTTGGCCGGCTCGGACGAGACAAGATCCCCGCCGCCGCGTTAACCACCGACGCCGAGTTCGTCCGCCGCATCTATCTCGATCTCGCCGGCCGCTTGCCCAAACCCGCCGAATATCGCGAGTTCGTCGGTGACACCGATCCCACCAAGCGCGAAGCTCTCGTCGATCGCCTGCTCAATTCGCCCGATTACCTGAACCGCTGGTCGACCTGGCTCGGCGACCTCGTGCAGAACAACCGCACGGCCTTCAACGCCAACCAAAACGTCAACGGCCGCAACACGATGTACGACTATTTGCGCCAGGCCGTTGTCGAAGATAAATCGATGCGCGATCTCGCCTGGGAATTGATCGCCGCCGCCGGCAATAACTACGACAGCGGCCCTGCCAACTGGTCGGTCCGCACGGTTACGCCGGGCGGCCCGGTGCAGGACCGCTACGACACCGCGTTCATCCGCCCCGCGACGATCTTTCTCGGACTCGGCCACTATGACTGCCTCGCGTGCCACAACGGCCGCGGCCATCTCGACATCCTCAGCGTGTGGGGCCGCGGCGTCACCCGCATGGAGGCCTACAAGATGTCGGCGTTCTTCGCGCGCCTGAACATCGGCGGCCGCATCGCTCCCGCCGGCGACAAGTATCAGGGCAGTTTCGATATCACCGATCGCGCCACCGGCACATACGATCTCAACACGGGTTTCGGCAATCGCCCCAATCGTATTCGTATCGGCGGCACACTGAACGTAACGCCGGAATACCGCGACGGCAAAACGCCGTCCGCCGGTCAGCCTTGGCGTGAAGCGTTCGCCGATTCGCTCACCGCCGATCCCATGTTCGCCAAGAACATGGTCAATCGCATTTGGAAACAGCTTTTCCAACTCGGCCTTGCCGAACCTGTCGATTCGCTCGATCCCGCGCGGCTCGATCCCGACAAGCCGCCTGACGCGCCATGGACGTTCCAAACACAGCACCCCGTGTTGATGAGGCGGCTCGCGGAACACTTCGTCGCCAGCAACTACAGTCTGCGTGAGACTGTTCGCGCCATCGTGCTCTCGACGACGTATCAGCTCAGCTCGCGCTACGACGACAAATGGTCGATCGATTACGTGCCGCTGTTCGCGCGCCACTACGCGCGGCGATTGGAAGCCGAGGAGGTCCACGACGTGCTTTCGCAAGGCTCCGGCAATTGGGCGAACTACATGCCGCAAGGCTTCGCCGCCACTGTGCAAAGCGCCTGGCTGCTGCCCGACACCACCGAACCCGGCGGCGGCGCGGGCGCGCTGATGAATACGTTTCTGCGTGGCAATCGCGACACCGTCGTTCGCCGCGGCGACGGATCGATTCTGCAATCGCTGACGATGATGAACGACGCCTTCATCCGCGATCGCATTCGCAACTCGTCGTCGCCGAATATCCGCGCCGTCGTGGCGATGACCGACAACAACGCCGCCGTCGATGAGCTGTTCCTTTGGTATCTCGGCCGCGTGCCGACTGAAGCCGAACGCGCCAAAGCGGTCAGCGCACTCAGCCGCGCCACGACGCCCGCGCTCCGCACCGCGACAGTGGAAGACCTCGCCTGGGTCCTGGTCAACAAAACCGACTTTCTGATCAAGGAATAACGCCATGCCGAACCCCATTCAAGGTCAACGATTCTGGCGCGCGCCGCACATCAACCGCCGCGTCTTCTTCCGGCACGCGGCATCAGCCGTTGGCGGCTACTTCCTGTTGCCCGAGCGCCCGATGGAGCGCATCGCCTACGCGGCGCCCGCGACGAAAGCCACCGTCGACAACGTGATCTTCATTCTCATGAACGGCGGGCCGAGCCACATCGACACGTTCGATTTGAAAACCGGCCCCTGGCTGCCCGCCAACTATGAGGCGACGACGTACGACGGCATGTCATTCGCGCCCGGCTTGTTTCCGAAGCTCGCCGAGCAGATCGATTCGATTTCGCTGATGCGTTCGATTAAACCGTGGGCCACCGCGCACGGGCTCGCGCAGACGTGGCTGCAAATCGGCCGCAATCCGGTTTCCGGACTGGCGCGCATCGCGCCGCATATCGGTTCCGTGGTGTCGCTGGAACTGGGGCCGAAAAGCACCGATCAGACGCTGCCCGCATTCTTGTCGCTCAACACCGGTGGCGGTCCCGCGCAAGGTTATCTTGCGCCGGAGCATGCGCCGTTCTACGTCAGTCCCGGCGGCGGCGGGCTCGGCAATACTTCGCACTTCGACAACCAGACGATCTTCGAGCGCCGCTACGGCATGCTGCTCGACATGGACAAGGAAACGCGCGATGCCGGCGTGACCGGGTCGGTGTCCGTTGAGGTCGCAAAGTGGAACGACAGCGCGCGGCGATTGATGTACAACGCCGATGTCAACCGCATTTTCACGTTCGATCAAGCCGAGCGCGTCCGCTACGGCAACTCCGGTTTCGGCAATGCCTGCATCGCCGCGCGCAATCTGCTGCGCGCCAAGAAGGGCACGCGATTCGTCCAGATTACTTCCGGCGGCTGGGACATGCATGCCAACATCTACACGGCCGGCTTGAACGCCGGCAATGCGAACTCCACGGGCCGACAGTTCGACGCCGCGCTCGGCACTCTGATTGCGGATTTGAAGACCGATGGACTGCTCGACCGCACGCTGATCCTGGCGATGGGCGAGTTTGGCCGGACGATCAACAGTCCGAATGCCCAAAATGGGCGCGACCACTTCATGCAGCAAGCGGCGCTGTGGGCCGGCGCGCGCATTCGCGGCCGGCGTGCGATCGGGGTTACCGACGACCGCGGCGCCGAATCGCGCGAATTCGGCTGGAATCGCGATCGCGACATCCGCGCCGAAGACATCGAAGCGACGATCTACTCAGCGCTCGGCATCGACTGGACGACGATTCGCCGCGACGATCCATCCGGCCGCGGCTTTGAATACGTGCCGTTTGCGGATCGCGATCTATACGGGCCCGTGCACGAGCTCTGGGACTAGCGCCTCGCGCGGTTCCACGCGCCCCAGGCGGAAATCAGCGCACAGCCCAAAATGCCTAGCGCCCATTTGAAGTCCGCCTCACCTTCAAACCGGTAGCCGGAGAGAAAAATACCGCGCGCGATCAAGCCGGCGGCGACGACGCTCCAGGCGAGAAACAAGAACTTCACCTTGCCCTTGAATGCCAGCGCCACCGATACGAGGCCGATCGCGCCCAGCGCAAGCAACCAATTCTGGAGCTCCTTGCCGGACCATGGCAGGAACTCGAACTGAAACGTCGTGTTGTCACTGAGAGCGGCCACCAGTCCGACGCCAAGCGCGGCGAGCGACAGGAGCAGATGAAACGCGTAGCTGAAGAGGCGAACGATCGCTTGAACCATAGAAGCGGGAATGGCCATTGTACCAAGCGAATCGCTGCTAAGCTGGCCAAGGAGATCAAAATTGTATATTTCCAGACTCGCGCTGCTTGCAGCCATCACCCTGCCGCTCGCGGCGCAGTTGACGCCGGAGCAGAAGGCGATCGACTTTCAGACCATCGCCAGCGCCTACGCCAAGCAGTACGCGCCGTATGAATGGAAGCGCGATAATCTCGGCTTCGACCTGTTCGATTTGCGGCCGTGGATGGAGCGGATTCGCGCGAGCAAGGATGACTTGGCGTATCTGGAAATTGTTAGCGAATACATCGCCAAGCTCAACGATATCCACAGCTACTACATCCTTACCTCCGATTTCTCAGCCGACCTGCATCTGTTCACCGACATCTACGACGGCAAGCTTCTGGTTGAGTCCATCGACCGCAGCTACCTTCCGGCGCGCACGTACGACTTCGCTGTCGGTGACGAGATTTTGCAGATCGACGGCAGACCTGTCGCGCAGGCCATCGACGAGATCGGCAAGCTGAACCCATTCGGCAACGCGCGTTCGACACGGCGGTGGGCGGCCGACTACGTCACCTACCGCACGCAGGGCGCCCAACCCCGGGCAGCCGAATTGGGCAAGTCCGCGACTCTGCTGATCCGGAAGGCCGACGGCACCGAGAAGAGCTACACCATCGATTGGGATAAGGACGGCACGCCGATTACGAAACTCGGCCCGCTGCCGAACTTTCGATTCGCGCGTGCCGCGGAGAAACGCAGCGACGTAGAGGAAGTGATTGGCGAGGAGGTGCCGTCCTGGAAGAAGCCTTGGATCAAGCTGCAAAATAACGTTGCTCGGCCATCGAAACATCTGCGCGGATTTCACGCGCGCGATCCGATTTTTCGGCTACCCGCTAATTTTCAGCAACGCCTCGGCCGGTCGCGCGCCGACTTCTATTACTCCGGGACGTGGACCGCGGAAGGTAAGCGTATCGGCTTCATACGAGTCGGAACGTTTGACCTCGGCAGCTTCGGCGTTGTCGGCGCGGCGCTTCGCCAGTTCCAGACCGAAATCGCTTTCATGCAGGCCAACACCGATGTCCTGATCGTCGACATCACACGCAATGGCGGCGGCTTTGGGTGTTATGCGGAGGGCATGCTTGGCCATCTGATGACCCGCAACTTCCAGGTCTTTGGCCTCGAATACCGGCCGACGCTGTTCGACGTGCTTGCGTGGCGCGACGCGTACCAGGGGGCGCTCGACTTTGGTTCGGCGGACGAACAAAAACTGTACGCGGCATTGCTGAAGGACATTGAAGCGGCGTATTCGGAGAATCGCGGACGTACGGGCACAATGCCCTTCTGTCAGGATGGACTCGAAGCCGCGCCGGCCCGAGATCGCAATGGAGCGCCGCTGTCGTACACAAAACCAATCCTCTTGCTCACCGATGAGTTCACGGCCTCCGCTGGTGACATGTTCGCCGCCCTGGTCCAAGACAACAAACGCGGCAAGATCTTCGGTTTCCGGACCGCGGGCGCGGGTGGATCGACGATTCAATTCGAAGCCGGGTTCTATTCCGAAGGGGCGGTGTCGATGACGCCAACCATGCTCGTCCGCCCCGAGATGCGCTTGGCCCCCGGCTTCCCCGCCTCCCGCTACATCGAAAACGTCGGTGTTACGCCCGACATCGTCTACGACTACCAGACCCGTGACAATCTCCTGAACAACGGCGCCGATTTCGTCAGCGCGTTTACGAAGGCGGCGCTCGACCACTTGGCCGGTAACTGATACAATCCCGGCCATGGCCGCAACCGCCGAAGCTCCGATCCGCCAAGTCGAACGCCCGGACGCCGCACCCGCGCGCCTCGAATCGCTCGACGTCTTCCGCGGCCTGACGATGCTACTGCTCATTTCCCACGGCTTCGGCATCCGGGATGCGTTCAAGGACAACGCCAGCATGGCGTGGCTGGCCGATCAGTTCGAGCACGCCGCCTGGGCCGGTTGCACGCTGTGGGATCTGATCCAGCCCGCCTTCACTTTCATCGTCGGCGTTGCGATTCCGCTTGCTTCCGCCATCCGGTTGCGCAAGGGCGCGACGCACGCTCAACTCTTCAAGCACGTCCTCTGGCGCGCGGCGGCGCTGCTGGTTTTGTCGAACGTGCTCTCGAACTGGAACACAACGCAACCGCTTCGCATGCAGTTCATCAACGTGCTCTGCCAGATCGCGTTCTCCTACGTCCTCGTCTTTTCGATACTTCGATTGCCGTTCAAAGCGCAGGCTGTTACGGCACTCGGTTTGATGGCGCTGCATCACGCGCTGTTCTATCTCTTCCCCGCGCCCGGCGGCGTGTTCGCGCAAACCGGTAATGTCGGCCAGCAGCTCGACTACGCCGTCCTCGGCTACAACTACTCCGGCTTTTACACAACGCTCAACTTCCTCGGCAACGCGATCACGGTTCTGTTCGGCGCATGGACCGGCCTGCTTTTGCAAAACGAAGCCGAACACGGCAAGCGGCTTCGCGTTCTCACAAGCTGCTCGGCCGCCTGTTTCGCTCTCGGACTCGCACTTGCGCCGATGATCCCGATGGTCAAAAGGCTGTGGTTGGGATCCTTCACATTCTTCAGCGCCGGATGGGTGCTTGCTGCCTTCGCGGCGTGTTACTGGCTGATCGAAGTGAAGCAGGTAAAAGGCTGGACGTTCCCGGCCACCGTGACCGGCGTCAACTGCATTTTCATCTACAGCTTCTCGCAGGTGCTACACGGCTGGCTCGCACGTGGCATCGGCAACTTCACCGGCAAGTTCGCGTTCCTCGGCCCGGTGGGCGCGATCCCTTACAACCTCACAGTCATGGCCGTGATGTGGGGGATGTGCTACTGGCTTTATCAGCGGAAAATCTTCTTCAAGCTTTAGTTTAGAA